>CAZPLJ010000020.1:39342-40415 GCA_964587545.1 uncultured Caulobacterales bacterium
TAAGCTAGCTTTGCCTCAATCGCATCCCACGCCAAGCTCGCCGCATCGATACCGGAAAAACGTTTGAGCTCCTGTACGCCAGTCGGGCTGGTAATGTTAATCTCGGTCATTTTGGTACCGATCACATCAATACCAACGAGTATCTGACCTCGCTCTTTGAGCATCGGTCCGATAGCATCACAGATCACCATATCCGTATCTGTGAGCTCTGTCGGCACCGCTGTGCCGCCGACATGCATGTTAGACCGCGTCTCGCCGGGCTGCGGGACACGATTGATTGCGCCGACTGCCTTGCCGTCAATAATGATGATGCGCTTATCGCCCTTAGTGACATCCTTTAAAAAGGCCTGCGCGATAATAGGCTCGCGTGAGCTTTCAAAAAACATCTCAAGCAGTGAGTTATAATTACCGTCACCCGCTTTGACAAAAAACACGCCCGCCCCGCCATTGCCAAAAAGCGGCTTTAGGATGATATCTTTATGCTTAGCGCGAAAATCATCGATTGCCTCTTTGCTGCGTGTGATGAGGGTTTCAGGCATAAGCTCCGGATAATCGAGCGGCAGGATTTTCTCGGGGCAGGACCTAACCCATTCAGGATCATTGCAGACTAGCGTTTTTCCTTTGAGGCGCTCCAATATATGACAGGCCGTGATATAGGACATATCAAAGGGTGGGTCTTGGCGCATCCACACCAGATCAACATCTTTGGCCAGATCGATTTTTTTTCGGTCTTTAAAGGTGACGTGGTTGCCGCGCTCCCGCCGGATAGTCATGGGGCGCGCCCAGGCTTCTATCCTGTCTTCATTATAAGCTAGGTGTTCAGGGCCATATTCATAAAGCTCCATGCCGCGGGCTTGCGCCACTTCGGCTAAGGCAAAGGTGGTATCGGCATCAATATCCACCGTCTCCATGGGGTCCATCTGAAAAGCAACACGTAAAGTCATGTCATGCTCTTGCCAAATAAACACGGTGAAGTGCAAGCATGTTTTGATGACATCACTGTGAAATAAGAGCGACCGTTATTTCTAAATTATTTCCGTCTTCCTTGGATTTGCCCTGAAGAATACCTAAGT
>CAZPLJ010000021.1:0-4625 GCA_964587545.1 uncultured Caulobacterales bacterium
GGATAGTGGGATATGGGGGATATTACCCTTGTTACACGGGGGATAAATCCCCCAACCAAAGGTCGTGAGCATGCGAGCCGTATAGCAGACGCACCTCAAGCGCGACCGCTTCAAAGCTAAAGTCAAACTTCAATGGCTAAATATAACCCCCCTTTTTTTAGGCACGCTAAGATTTAAACCTGAAAGTTCGGCCTTCTATTTCATTATAAACCCCTAAATTATTAGGATATAAACAATTACCCGTCCCATCTTTGATAACATTCAGAATGGCTGATTGTTCATCAATAATAAAATATTTTGTAATCTGGTCGTCCATTTTGAATACTAAGTATTCAAAATGAGTAGAAGGATTATGATTGCGTAAAGAATTTATCTCAGAATTATTTTTTAGATTAGCATAATTAACTAATGAACTAACGAAACAAACTTCACTCCAATTCCAATCAAAAATCTCTCCAAGCTTTGATGGCTCCGAAGAAGCACGCTCTCTGACCAATTCTCGGAGTTCAAACATTGAATGTTCCAGTTCAGAGTCATCCCTCGCAAGCCAATATAAGAGTAATACACAAAGAGGTATTATTAAAAAAATCCCTAAGAAGAAATTATGCAAATAATCTGTATTATTTTTATTCAACCCCTTCGTTTCACGAAATTGAAATCCTCCTACCCTGACATTAACCACATCACTAAAAAATACAGATTCGTGAGCGAGTCAACCCTAGGGCAGATTTTTTCATATAATCCAGTAGATTGCCCCTACCCCAGCACTGAAGATAAGCTAGTCACCAATGCCAATTTAAAATCCCTACCACAGCTCTCCCATGCCGCCAGCTATCTCTCCCGCGCCGCCTCGCTACTGGCATATTGCCATCATAGATATAATAGCCGCCCAGCACCCCGTTTTCGCTGACAAGCGTGGGTTGATCGCTAGCGTCCATATTGCATGTATAGATCGCCCAGCGTTTTGACATTGCCGCGAGCGTCATAGGTGAGTGTTTTATCCCCGCCGGAGCCTGTGTCGGTATAGCTCACAAGGTGGTCGCGCCAATTATAGCTCATTGCGAGGTGACGCGGACCCGTGCCTTGCCAGTCGGAAAAGTTTTTGGAGAGGATATTGCCGAGACTATCATAGCTATAATTGGCATCGCCCCAGGCGGAGCTGTCGATTTTGCGTAGAGCGCTCACAGGCAGACGTTAGAGGGATTTAGGGCGGGCGTCAAAAGGGCACTTTGGCCCACAAAATAAGTCGTAAAAACAGAGCTTTAGCGCTTCGGAAACGGTTGGGCGTAAGCCCAAATATTCAATCCAGTGGATTGAATATAGGTGTAGAAGGCCACGGAAGTGGCGTGGTGGGCCACAACGCACGCTTCGCTTTATCTTGTTACAACACTAATTTGGCCCTTTTTCATCACATTACGACCTAAGAGACATCAAAAGTTAATTACGTTTACATCTACTTCATCACCAGTAAATGGATCATATGTTGCCGAGATTTTAATTGAAGCTTTGCATATGCTAGATGCGGTTTCATTTTTGTTTAGGTTCTCGAACGTTCTTGAAAATAGTGTCATTGCGCCAATACAGTATTCACTACCAGTACCAACGGACCAAAGTGTTTCATGTAAATTAATCTCACAGCCATGGTTTATAGAAAAAATTCCATTTGAGTTAATTACAATTGAATTAAAACCAATATCATGAAAAACACCATTATTTTCATCTTTAAGGTCGAAGTGATACTTATCTTCAAAAACATCAGAAAACATATTATATGAGTTGAAGATAGCATTCATACTAGTGAGGTCAGATTCTCTAAGTTCAGAATCATTTTCAAAAATATTTATTATTCTCGAAGAACCTGAAATACCCAAATACGCACCTTCAAAAGGTATGATTTTTGATGACTGAATTGAGTCAGTCGTCATCTCATTGCCAAAAGATACCCTCCTATCAGCCGCAATTGCAATTTCATTACCATAGCGAAAGGCACAAACTGTTGTCATAAATATATCCTATTTTCCAATTATCGTTTATTTGGGTTCGGGCGATAATTAGGGTGTTGCTTCTTCTTTTCCTGACCCCCGGGCCTTACTTTCTGATGCTTCTTACGCTTCGCACCTTTGAGCTTTCCATTACCACCACTTGGATGCTGCATTCACATTGGGTACATTTCCTTTTCGTTGCCGTCGAGTTCTGCTTTTTTGTTTACTCTTCTTTTTGCAATTATGAACCAAAACTTTGTTTTCACCAACAAAGTAAGTTTCAAAGTCTGCGACTGTAAGATTATATGTACCAAAATTGTTTTTTCAGTCTTTTTGCTGACATCGAACAACAGGAATTATAAGTCTATCAAATAACATATCTAATCCGAATCGGATAATTCAGAAAAGCTATCTCAGATATTTAATGCGTGAAAACGAATCCATAAAATCGCGATAGCAAGTGATTTTTTAGGGGGGTAAGGGGGATATATCCCCTATTTTTTCATGTGACTTTATCGGTTATCATAGGTGATCTTAGGGTATGATTGCCCGCAAAGATAATCACCTAACGTTAAGCAAGAGAATTATTTCAACGCTTATCACACGACCCTTCATTCTGACATATATGGGTCCGTATTCATCCGTGAGACATAGGGCAAAGATTAAGTTCGTCAGTTACTCAAATCTTATCTCTTCAGAAGTGCTAAGAGAGATTTGACAGCTATATGTCCCAATCCAGGCATATCTCTATTGAACAACTCGATAAGGCTTTAGATTGTCTTGCCTGTATAATTGACGCTTATGGCGATCAATACTGGCCGATATATGAAGCTTTGGAAAAAGAATATGAGCGTAAACTTAGCCAACGGCAAAAACTACAAGATCGAATAGAAAAAATCAGACAAAGCCAAAATATCCCTAATGAAGCCGCCTAAAATTGGGGTTCAAATCAGGTTTCAAAAAGAGGTTCATTTTGAAATATGTAGATAGCTAAACAATTGTTTTATATAGATTAGTCGAAATTTACTGAATCATATCGTGAGGACCCGGCCTTAGGGTGGACTGTCACATGGGCCAGTTATCTAAACCCAAGCTTACCCTAAACCTACAATCCGAGCACCGTTTCCTGAGTATCAAACCAGATCGCGCGTGACTGTCCCGACCCAAGAAAACTTATGGTCACATCCCAGCTGATCCTTTCAGATACGGTGACTGCAATGTGATGATAGGAAATTACCACAGCTTTCGTGATCTAGGATTATTTTGTGTGGGTTTTGAATGATAACAATGACTAACGCCAATCTTTCCTTAGGATCAGGCGAGTATTGTAGACTTGGTATATTTAAATTTCATAATTTTATTGTTTTAAGCCCAATATACCCCCGAGAGCCGTATCAATCACATCTGCAAAGGGCGCATAACTTACGAGGGCAAAGGCAAACCAATAAACCGACCAACCTGCCGCATATCGTTTTGATATCCACCAAATGATAAGACACCAGATAATAAAACCAATAAAGGCTTCAGCTTCGCCTACGGAATCTCCCAGTGTAAGAAATTTCCTCGCATAGTCAGAGATAAAATACGCCCATATTTGCGCCCCTATCAAGGCCGCCCACTGGGTTTTAGTGAATGCATTAGGGTGTATTAGCATTAATTGAACATACACGACATTTCTTAAAAATCAGTTTGGCGAAGAAATTGATCAGGCGGTTTTTATGTCTGTTTGGGGGAGAAACGGACATATTATTTAAGTGTCGTTTAAAAGACACATTGTCTCAAAGCTTGGGAAGAGGGCCTTTGATCTTTCCGGATGCTGTCCTCATTGGACTAGCTTTTTGTATAACATCTAACGGTCCTTTGTAGGGAGCCCCTTGAAGGTGAGGTTGTATGTGTTTCCGTAATAGTTCTGGGCACAGGAATCTGGATGTACATAAAGCCTCATCATAGGGTGCTGTGTTTAAGGTTGGATAGACCATAGCACCATCAGTGAAATATGCAGCTTCCTTGAGAATTTGATGAGCGATATCGTAATCTACGTCTTTGAGTTTCTCGACGCTCGCGATCAATGCTTTTAATTCCTCTATCTCTTCAGGACTTTCTACATTCTCTAAAGCAAATGCTTCAGCTTCAGCATACCACTCTAATTTCCAAAACTCCTCATCAGTTATTTCACCATCAATCCACTTTTCTGCTCCGCGTAGACCGTCACGAAGATCCTTCTGAGGGATTAAGTGTTTCATTTTCCAGCAACATGCGAGGAAGTATCGATGTAATGTGGGAACTAATGTTTTGAAATGGACAGGGTCTTGGAGATATAGTCCCGCTAGCATGATTGGAGCAGATGTCGATGTTGACCAATCTTCATTGGTCATTTTGTTGGCGATAAAAATGTCATATATTTTTAATGAAGGCATTAATCGCGACAAAAGTGTCAGTTAATTTTGGTGCAGTGTTAGAGTTACCTTAGGTGCTTGATAAGAAGTTTGTAAAGTCCAATTTAGATTTGGAGATGAGTTGCCTCATAATTCCTAACCGCCACTTTTGGTGCGGTCTCAACGGGTCGTCGCAACACTTTAACAATTTGAGTTAAAGATGGAGCGATATTATGACGAGACGAATTTAGGTCGCGTGTAAATCCGC
>CAZPLJ010000021.1:4725-12022 GCA_964587545.1 uncultured Caulobacterales bacterium
GTTAAAGATGGAGCGATATTATGACGAGACGAATTTAGGTCGCGTGTAAATCCGCAAACAAGCCAACAAGATTCATTGCCATAGTTGCCCCGGCTAGTGCCGTAATTTGACTAACATCATAGGCTGGCGCCACTTCGACAACATCGGCGCTTTGTAGGTTTATCCCCCTTAGGCCCCGCAATATTTTTTGGGCCTCCATTGAACTAAGCCCACCAATAACCGGCGTCCCGGTTCCAGGGGCCACCGATGGATCCAGGCAATCGATATCAAAGGTTAGGTAGACAGGATTATCTCCCACAATTCTTCGGATGGTCGCAACAACGTCTTCAGTTCCGTTATCTCTAACATTTTCGGCTGATAAAATATTGTAGCCATGGGTTTGGTCGTTAAACGTTCTTATGCCAATTTGTATGGAGCGTTCAGGCGCTACCAATCCTTCTTTTGCCGCGTGATAAAACATAGTTCCATGATTGAGGGTCTTTTTATCTTCTGCCCATGTATCCGAATGCGCATCAAAGTGAACCAATGAGATGGGTTGGTCCAAATATTCTCTAAGTGAACGCAATACCGGATAAGTCGAAAAATGATCGCCGCCGATCATCAGTGTTTTAATGCCGCGTTTGTGAATAGGCTTAAATTGTTCACTAATTTGTTTGGGAATGTCCGCAGGTGTTCCTTGGTCAAAATAGACGTCGCCATAATCAATAACAGAGAGTTTTTGAAATGGATCATATTCCCATTCATGTACACGATCCCACGCCACCATAGTCGACGCCTCACGCACAGCCCTAGGGCCCAGCCTAGCGCCAGGTCGCGAAGTTGTTGCTAAGTCAAAAGGCACACCTATGACAGCAACATCAACGCCTTCTAAATCTTTCGTGTAGCGTCGCCGAGCGAAACTTAGAGCCCCTGAATAGGTCGGCTCAGTCACCGTGCCCGTGCCGGGTTTTCGGGTAAAAGCTAAATCAATCGGACCTGTTGGATTGGAAGACATATATCAAATTTCTATCTTGTTATAAACCATAGAGGCTATTGCTAAGTCTTGTGCGCCCAATCCCGTTAAATCAACAATCGAGATAGTTTCAAAACCCTGCCTGACCGCTTCAAGAACGGCAGGTTTATCTTTAAGTGCGGGCTTTATTTGATCGAGTGCAATTATCTGCATTACGGGGCAAGTTCATTATGTTTGCGGTCCATAAACTTGCGAAATGCGGCTAAGCCTTCATCAATATTGGCGCGCCCGAAACCAATTCGGAAACGATCATCAGGCGCCGTCATTAATTCTGAACGATAGATTGAGGCCGGGAGCAACAAAACGCCTTCTTCTTCAACCAGGTCTTTACAAAAAGCCTCCACACCGCCGCGCCCTTTAAAGCGCGGAAAACCAATGCAGCTCCCGTCAGGATGTTGCCAATCGAAAATATCCGGATAGTCACCAAAAAAAGCATCTAGTTTTTTCACATTCCGATGCATTAGCGCACGGCTTCTCTCCAGTAGTTTTTCACGCACATCCAGAGCAATAACGGCCAGACGCTCGCTGGGCGCTGAATTGCAGATTGAAAGATAATGTTTGTATTTTTCGATTTGTCCCAAAACATCGGTGTCAGCGGAGGCGATCCAACCTATTCGCAATCCCGGGAGTCCATAGGCTTTGGACATAACGTTTAATGACAGTCCTTTTTCATAGGCATCGGCGGCCTGCATGATGCGCTTATTCGAGTCAAGTTCAACACCGCGGTAAACTTCGTCACTAAACAGATAGATATCATGCTCGCGGCATATATTTATCAGCTCAGCATAATCGTCTTGGGGGATAATATGTCCGGTCGGATTATTTGGAAAACAGACTGATATTAATTTCGTATTGGGCCTTATGACTTTTTGTATATCGTCTAAATCCAGATACCAATTTTGATTGGCGTCTAAGGCCACACCACTCACAGCGCATATATCAAGTGGCAGCGTTTCTGCAGCTTGATAATTGGGAACGATGACAATCGCATGATCCTCTTGGCTCAGCAAAACACGCATGGCCGCATACACACCTTCTTCAGCGCCCGCAAAGCAAAGGATGTTCTCCGGTTTCATTCTATCATATGTTTCAGATATGGCTTGGCGTAGATCCGGCGCGCCCCAGGTTTCCGTGTATCCAAGATGTAAATCGGATAACGTATTTTGCGGTAACCTCGCCAAATCCAACAACTCAGCAACGGACAGGCTTTGTGCGTCTGAGGCCGTCATATGATGGCGTGCGCTAAATTCCCATTTGGAGAAGTAGGTTTCGAGCGAGAAATTTCTCATCAATTATTCCAATCAATAAGCTGAGGACTTGACATCAATCGGTATATCTTAGCAACCAAATTGTCTAATGCCGCTTTAGTTCGAAAAGCGGATATTAGTCAGATGGCACTACCGCAACAAAGTCGGTAGATCGCCCAGCTCTCCGCTGGCTTCGCGCATGAAGAAGCTCCTCAAGGGCGAGAGTTTATCCACCATGCCTAGGCCGAGGCGTCTTACATGTTTGACCGGGGCGATATTATTGGAAAAAAAGCGGTTAAACATATCGGTCGCCCCCGCGAGCATATTATTATCAAAGCTGCGCCAGCGGGCATAATTTTCCAGCTGGCTAGCGATATCTAGTCCGAGGGATTTAGCGTTGGCGATGACATCGGCGAGCGCCGCCGCGTCGCGTAAGCCCATATTCAGGCCTTGGCCCGCTATCGGGTGAATGACATGTGCGGCGTCGCCCACAAGAACCACTCGCTCAGAGACATATTTTTCTACCATTTGCAGGGATAAAGGATAAGACCAGCGCGGCGCAACGGAGCTCACCAGTCCGAGGAAATCTCCAAATCGTCGTCTGAGCTCAGCGTCAAATTGCGGCTCTGAAAGTGACATAGCGGCAGTCACCGCCTCAGGCTTGTCCGTCCAGACGATATTGGCGCGATTATCTGTGAGCGGCAGGATGGCGAACGGGCCTTGGGGGTAGAAAATTTCATGTGCCGTTCCGTTAAGCGGTAATTCATGCAAAACCGTTGTGACGATCGCCTTTTGTTTATAAGGGACGCGGGTCACGGAAATCCCAGCCTTAGCCCGTGTTTGTGAATTTCGCCCGTCAGCTGCTACGATCAATTGGGCCGTGAGGGCGACGTCATCTATGTTTATCTCAACATATGACGGGTGGGTCTCCCAGCTCTCAGCTATGGCGGGTGCGTTTAAAGTTATGTCGGGGTTTTGATCAACGGCCTTTAATAAAGCGGCCCGCAAGCGTCTGTTCTCAATCATATAGCCCGAGGGGTTGTCCATATCTGTGCTATCAAAATGCAGGGATAAGGGGGAGGTCTCCTTGCCAACCTCGCCGTCTGAGATCAGCACATCTCGTATGACCTCGATATGGTCGGCATGATCTTTCAGGACGCCGAGTTTTTCAAACATGCGGTAACTGCTGGCGGCGACGGCGGAGGCGCGCCCGTCAAACTGCTCGGTTATCTGTGTCTTGGGGTGTGCGTGATCAATGATCAGGACAGAAAAGTTTTTGGACGCACAGGCCAGTGCCGTCGTTAATCCGACCAGTCCGGCACCAATAATGACGATGTCATAATCTATTTCCATGACAGCGGTTTAAAAGCTTTTAAGGCCCACGGCCATAGGACGTTTTGACGGTCATCTTAACCTCACATTTACGCCTTTCCTTCACATTCTTTTAACTTCTAAAATAGTGAGGATACATGCCGCCGACACTAAGCGCGACAGATGCTGAATATGATAGTGATTATGCCCATCATTTGATGGACAGCTTAGACGCGCGAGGCAGGAGCAGTTTTCGGCGCGCGGTTGAGGCTTTATTGCTGGTTGGTTTAGGGTGCGGGATTCTCTTATCCGTCTTTTCCTATAACCCGTTTGATAGCACCGGCGATACGGCCGGAATTGGGGCCGTTCAAAACCTGCTTGGGCGTCCGGGGGCAAGTCTGGCTAATGTCATGATGCAGACGATTGGCTGGGGCGGAATAATATTGGGTATTCTGCTTGTCTATATTGGAACTCGCGCCATTTTTTGGCCAAAGAAACAATTAAGTAAAACAGATAAATGGGGTCGGTTTTTCCTGTCACTCGGAGCCGTTATATTCGGAACCGCGACCTTGTCGGCTTTTCCGATCCCGCAAAGCTGGCCCATGGCTGGCGGCCTAGGCGGCTGGTTTGGCGATAATTTTTATCTCTCCGGTAAATCCGTTCTAGACTTTTTTAACCTGCCCATCTCCGGCTTTGTTATTGCGCTTATAACTTTTATGATTGCCGCCCTATGTTCAGCCCGTCTCATCGGGATTATCGGCAAAGATGTGTTGGACGTCATGGACGCGGCAGGTCTCGTTTGGGCGACATTTCGTATGTGGCTGGATCGTCTGTTTGGATTTGTTCACCGCAAATTCGTCAATGCTTATGGGGGAGAGGTCGAAACGACTGAAAGCGTAGATACGTTATTACGGGATGTTCCGGAAACTCAGCCGAAATACCGGAAAATAAGACCTGCAGTGTCAAGGCTGCAGCCTGCGCCAAAGCTAGAGCCAGCGCCAGCGCCGAAACCGGCACTCAAGAAACGCCGCAAACCCAAAAAACCGCAATTTCATTTCCCTGAAGGCTCAGACTTTGTGTTGCCGACGCTTAACCTTCTTAAAACGCCGCCGCCCAGAAAAGTTCTCACAGATGAAGGCGCGCTTCGTCGATCATCTGATAATCTTCACCGTGTGCTTGAAGAATATGGAATTAAAGGCGAAATGGGCACAGTTCGCCCCGGCCCTGTTGTGACCTTGTTTGAATTTGAGCCCGCGCCCGGTGTGAAATCCCAGCGTGTGATTAATCTGGCGCCCGATATTGCGCGTAATATGAGTGCCGAGTCGGCACGTATTGCTGTTGTGCCAGGCCGTAATGCGATGGGTGTTGAGCTGCCAAACCGGCGCCGCGAAACCGTGTGGCTGCAAAATATGCTCGCCAGCGATAGTTATGAAAACTCTGAAGCCAATCTACCACTTGTGATGGGTGAAGATATTGGCGGTCAGGCCTTTGTCACCGATCTTTCCAAGATGCCGCATTTACTGGTGGCGGGTACAACAGGTTCCGGTAAGTCGGTCGCTGTTAATGCCATGATATTATCGCTCATGTTTAAGCTATCACCGGACGAGTGTAAGTTCATCATGATTGATCCCAAAATGCTCGAGCTCTCCGTTTATGACGGGGTTCCTCATTTGCTCGCCCCCGTGGTGACGGAACCCAAAAAGGCCGTGGTGGCCTTGAAGTGGACCGTGCGCGAAATGGAAGATCGCTACCGGAAAATGTCCAAAATGGGCGTGCGAAACATGGCGGGCTATAATGAAAAAGTTGCCGATGCCAAGGCAAGCGGTGAGATTATGACCCGCACGGTTATGACGGGCTATGACAAGGAAACGGGCGAACCCGTTTATGAAACAGAAGAATTAAATTTCGAACCCATGCCTTATATTGTGGTCATCATTGACGAGATGGCTGACCTGATGATGGTGGCTGGTAAAGATATTGAAGGTACCGTACAACGCCTTGCGCAAATGGCCCGAGCTGCCGGTATTCACATGATTATGGCGACCCAACGCCCGTCTGTGGACGTGATTACGGGTACGATTAAAGCCAATTTCCCGTCGCGCGTAGCGTTCCGTGTTGGCTCTTCCATCGATAGCCGGACGATTTTGGGCGAGACGGGTGCTGAGCAACTCCTCGGTAATGGGGACATGTTGTTTATGGGTACGGGGCGTCCGCACCGCCTACACGGGCCTTTTGTCTCTGATGGCGAGGTCGAGAAAATCGCGGCCTATCTCAAAGCGCAAGGCACGCCAAGCTATCTGGAAGATATAACGGCTGAGCCGGAGGAAGAATTGCCGACAGACGGCAAAGGCGGAGAGGCTAACTCACTCTTTGATCAGGCCGTCGCCATTGTTGCCAAAGACCGCAAAGCCAGTACCTCCTATATCCAACGCAGATTATCCATTGGCTATAACCGCGCGGCCAACTTGATTGAGCGCATGGAGTCTGAGGGCATGATTGGCCCAAGCGGCCCTGGCGGAAAACGCGAGATATTACTGCCGGAGCAGGGCGGTTACTGAGCAGGGCGGCTATTAACGGATAAAACTGGGGGGTGTTCTTCCCCAAAGTTTGACTATTGAAAAAGGTTACATTAAAAACACTCACGACTTTGGTCGGATCGGGATTGTGGCCTTGCTTTATAGTGTCATCAACCGACCCTCAGATTTTTTCTAGCGACGGCGACCGAGCTTTACTAACCTTGCGGTGAATGCGTCAATATTCACGTTGAAGCTGCGTGTAGGCCTGTGTAGCCTTGCCCTATTAGTTTTGTTCGGGCGATCATATGCAAAAATTTTTAATGCCATTGATTTTTATCATCGGCATTGCTGTTCTTGCTATTCGCACAGTTCTTGATTCACGATTTGGAACAGGAACCTTATTATATCTCATCATTCCCTTTCTGATTTCGGCCGGTCTATATTTTTTAACCAAGCCCGTTCAAGGGCAAACTGTTGGCGGAGCCTTTGTGAATCATCTTCGCCTCTCCACAATTATTTTCCTCACGACGTCCGCGTTTTTGATGGAAGGGTTTCTATGCGTAATAATGTTCATGCCGATCTATTATTTATTGATCCTAGTCGGCTTTATTTTTGCGTGGTTGTTTCGCGATAAGTCCAATCTAAAATCTCTCAGCCTACCCGGAATAGTTCTCGCCCTTTCGGTTGAAGGTATCATCCCACAAACAAGCTTTGAGAGAGAGAATACAGCCACATATGTGACAGTCACGCATCAGGATGTTGAGACGCTAAAGTCCAATATGGCGGCAGATATTTCCATGCCGTCCCGGCGAGGCTGGTTTTTACGCCTATTTCCACTTCCCGACAAAATTAAGGCCGGGACCTTGAAAGCCGGTGATACGCATAATTTGCATTTCACTTACAAAAAGTGGGGCTTTGGTAATTTTCACACAGGCGAAATGGATATTCTTATTTCACAGGTGAACGAAAATCATATCCAAACCCGGATCACAAAAAACACGGCCTATCTGGCTCACTATATGAAGATTGAAGGCACCGAAGTTCATTTTGAAACTCTCGCCGATGGGAAGACGCAAGTCTCCCTCACGGTTAAATATGAGCGCTTACTCGATCCCATTTGGTATTTTGGGCCGATGCAAAAACTCGCGGCCCGTCAAAGCGCAAAATATCTCGTGGATACAATAATCACGCGAGACGCATTATGAGAGATG
>CAZPLJ010000021.1:12122-39295 GCA_964587545.1 uncultured Caulobacterales bacterium
AAGCGCAAAATATCTCGTGGATACAATAATCACGCGAGACGCATTATGAGAGATGCCCTATGAGTGATGATGGTGCAAAAAATATTGGAAAAGCGGCCTTTAAAGTAAATTCGCTCACCAATCTAGATACAGCCCAGCCGGGCAAGGGGCGGGTTGTCTGGGATCCCGCGCGTTCGATTTGGAATACGGGATTTTTGTTGATTGCACTTATAGGCGGCCCGTTATTTTTCACATGGGGAGCCTTTCTCGTCTTTTTGATTTTGTCTGCGATCACATTATGCGCTGGCCACTCGGTTGGGTTTCATCGCCGCCTTATCCATCGTAGTTTTTCATGTCCCAAATGGTTGGAGCGCCTCTTGGTTTATATGGGAACGCTGGTGGGTATGGGCGGGCCTATCTGGACAATTGGCTTGCATGATATGCGGGATTGGGCGCAGCGCGAAGCTGATTGCCATTGGTTCCTTCGACATGGCAAACCGATGTGGAGCGAAGGGTTTTATTATTTAAATTATCGACTGATTTTGGATAATCCGCCCGGTTTTGATCCGGGAAAAGAAATTAGTGATGATCCATTTTATCAGTTTTTACAAAAAACATGGATGGCGCATCAAATTCCGATTGCCCTCATTTTATTTCTAATAGGCGGCTGGCCTTGGGTCATCTGGGGCGTTGCGGCGCGTGTTGCCGCTTGCACAACCATGCATTGGTTTATTTCTTACTTTGCTCATACGCGGGGACCTCAGGATTGGCATTTGGACGGCGCGTCCTTGCAAGCCCATAATGTCCCTTTACTTGCCATACCGACAATGGGGGAAAGCTGGCATTGTAACCATCACGCCTTTCCGAGTTCTGCTAAACATGGATTATATCCCGGACAGATTGACCTTGGCTTTATGTTTATTCGTGTGCTTGAAAAAATGGGTTTAGCTTGGGATATAAAACTTCCGGAAAACCTGCCGCCGCGTCCAGGAATTACGCCTCTCACAGAGCGAGCCTTGTCAGTTACGGCTCCCGGGCAAGAGCAACTCTCAGCTAGCGGTTTTAACGTCTATGACTAAAACCATTCGCGACGACCTATTAGGGTTTCGACTTAAAAATTCGCTTGGCGCAAATGAAGCGCACGCACCCATCTGGATGGCCCAGCTTGGCTCATTCATTATGCCCCTACCGAATTTCAAGTGGCGCCGTGGTATTATTGACCGACATGACGCTCACCATCTCTTAACGGGCTATCCCCCCACACCTTTGGGAGAATTGTCCTTGGCTGCGTGGGAATTAGGGGCCGGCTGTTTTAAGGCGTGGCCGGCAAAGCTGCTATGTGGAATTTTAGCTCTGTTAGGATTGTTATCACAGCCCAAGGCGACAATCTCAGCCTTTAAAACCGGACGACAACAAGCCTTAGCTTATCAAAAACTTCAAGACAGAGATTGGCTTACGATGAGTTTGATAGACGCCCATTTTTTTCTCGAGCTTAGTTTAAAATAGACGGTGTCGGTTTAAACTTCTAACACATCAAAATATGTCATCATCTCCTGATCAATTCGCGGCTTTTAAGCATCTATCTTACCGGCGTTATTTTGCCGGACGGTTTCTCGCGGCGATGAGCTTTCATATATTATCTGTGGCGGTTGCTTGGCAGATTTATGATGAAACCCGCAACCCGATTTATCTGGGTTGGATTGGTTTGGTGCAATTTTTACCCGCCCTTTTATTGGTTATCGTAACTGGACTTGCGGCTGACCGTATGGGTCGTCGCTTTGTGATGGGCAGCGCCATATGTTTAATGGCGGTCAGCGCGACGCTTATATTGGTTTTGGCCGCGACCGAGCATTTTAATCCCATATGGGTATTAGGCGTTTTGACGCTACTTGGCGTCGCGCGCGCATTTAATACGCCGGCGTCAACATCCTTGGCGGTTAATGTTGTTCCCCGCGAAGATTTTCCCAATGCGATAGGCTGGGTCACCTCCTCCTGGCAGCTCGCCTCGATTGTCGGTCCGGCTGCCGGTGGATTGCTTTATGGGGTGGGGAATTTGGTCGCTTATGGTGCAGCGCTTATCGGGTTTTTAATGGGGGCTCTTTTTACCTTTGCTATCCCAAAGCCGCATCAAAAAATCAGCAAAGAGCCAACAAGTCTGTCAACATTATTGGGGGGATTTTCTTATGTCTGGAAACAAAAAATCGTATTGGGCGCCATATCGCTGGATCTCTTTGCCGTGTTGCTAGGTGCCGCTGTCGCTCTCATGCCCGTCTACGCCAGAGATATTCTTGAGCTTGGACCGGTCGGTCTAGGATGGCTCAGAGCGGCACCGGGTGTCGGGGCGGTTGCCATGATTATCTACCTCACACGCTTTCCGATCAAAGATCATGCGGGCGTTATTTTGCTCTTCACTGTCGCACTTTTTGGCAGTGCCACTGTCGTCTTTGGATATTCCACCCTCGCGTGGCTTTCGATCCTGGCGCTGATTTTTGTCGGGGCCTTTGATATGATAAGCGTATATATTCGGGAAATTGTCATACAAATCTGGACACCGGATGAGGTGCGCGGGCGTGTCAATGCCGTCAACGGGATTTTCATTGGGGCGTCCAATGAAGTCGGCGAAGCGAGGGCCGGATTTATGGCGGCAAAGTGGGGCGCCGTCTTTACAGTTGTTATAGGCGGCTATGCGGCGATTGCCGTGGCGGCTCTGACGGGATATTTATTTCCGGGCCTTAGAAAAACCCGTTATCTTGATAAAACAGACACGTTATGAGCCAATAAATTTGCGCATTTCAGCAAGTCCCATTGAAAAGCCAAATTTTTCATAGGCTCCGCAAGCGGCGTCATTGTCGACATATACTTCCAGCTTCATGACGGAGATGTCTCGAGCCAAGGCCCATGTTTCAAGGTAGTCCATAATGGCATTATTAACGCCGCGCCGCCGAAATTCGGGATCGACAAACATTAAACCGACATAAGCGACGCGGTCATAGCCGCGTTCCGCTCTGGAGGCTCTAATTTCAGCAAATCCGCTTCCAATGAGACGCTGGTCCTGTTCGGCGACGGCCATGCAAATATTTGGATCTTTGATGAGAGTTTCTACATCATAATAGGTTAGCGGATCTGGGCCTAAGCTATCATCTAAGGGACGTTCGGCTTTTATGATACCTTGTTGAAACTCTGAGACGGTTTCAAGATCTGATAGTGTGGCGTCTCTGATGTTAAAAGACATGGGTGTGTTGGCTCGCTAAATGCTATTTAGCCCCCTTATCAGCGAGTTCAGCAAGGCGCAAAGCTTCATTAATTTTGCCGCGTAATAATGCCGTCTCTACTTTGGTGGGGTCAGCGGTGAGAGAGCGTTCAATATCGGTTTTCGCCCCTTCTAAATCATCTTGATTAAATCGCGCATCCGCCCGGTATCTTAGCGCGTCGGCATGTAAGGGCTTAAATGCTAAGGCTGAGGTTAAGTCAGTCTCGGCGTATTCATAACGTCCAAGAAGCGCATAGGCTCTTGCGCGTGAGATACGCAGCTCCACATCATCTTTGGCCAGTTTCAGTCCGGCCGTCGCGACCTCATAGGCTTTTCGCGGTTCTTCAGACATCAGCCAGAAATTAGACGACTCGGCGTAAAAATCGACCCGCATCTCTGTTGAGCCTCCAAGATTGGTCGCGGCGAGTTTTTCCAAGCGGTAGGCGGCTTCTTCTGTGTGACCGAGGGCAAATAAAGCCATGGCCTCGCAATGTTTAGCGCGGCGTCCGCCCCCGTCATCTTTCCAAACCATAGCGTCCTCATAGGCTATCTCTGCATCGACCGCGATTTGCTCCAGGCAGGCTTTATGGCGAATGTCAAATTCTTGGGTTTTGTCAGCCGCATGCACCTCTGCGTTAAAAGCGATTGCAATCATAGCGCCAAGCGATAGAGACAGTAGAAGTTTTGTCGTGTGGGACATCATAATTTAATCATACATATAGGCTCGAAAGGCCGCAATGCCATCTAGTGTTAAAAGTCAGACAGAAAAGGGGAAAGTGCCGACAGCGCTTTTGTTAGGTGTCGGCTATACGGCTCGGGCTATAATCCCACGATTAAAAGAAGCGGGTTATAATGTCGTCGGCACAAATCGGTCCGGTAAAACAACAATAGCTGATGTTGAAATGCTGTCTTTTACAGGCTTACTAAGTGAGTCATTGGAAAGGGTTCTTGATCAAGCCGACGTCATAATTTCTTCTATACCTCCGACCGATGCCGGCGATTTAGTATCAAAGACGATTGCGCCTTACACAAATCCCAAATGGGTGGGTTATTTATCCGCAACCAGTGTCTATGGTAACCGCAACGGTCATTGGGTTTTTGAGGACGAATTTCTTTATCCCACAACACAACGCGGTAAAAACCGTGTTGAGGCCGAGCTTGACTGGCTCGAAACCGGATTGCCCGTCCATGTCTTTCGGCTTGCCGGTATTTACGGGCCAGAATTAAACGGGAAGGTGCGAAACCCGTTTAAGCGAATAAGAAATGGCCAAGCCAAATGCGTGATAAAGCCTGGACATGTGGTCAACCGAATTCATGTAGAAGATATAGCTGCGGCCATTATGGCGTCGATAGCGCGGCCGGATCCCGCTCAGGTTTATAATATCGCTGATGGTCATCCCGCGCCGCCGCAAGATGTTCTTAAGTTTGCGGCAGACTTACTGGGTCTTAACTGTCCACCTGAAATTACACATGATGACGCCAGTCTTTCTGATATGGCGCGGAGTTTTTATACGGAAACCAAACGTGTATCGATTGAGAAAGCCAAAAAAGATTTGGGGTGGACGCCAAAATATACCAATTTTCAGCTTGGGTTAAGGTCTATCCTATCATCGGACGTTGATAAGAGTAATTTAGGCCTTTGATTTGTTTTTGGGCTTGGTAATTTCAACAGCTAGAGTTAAGGGTTTTTCGAGGGACTTTGGGAGAGGGCATGGCCGGCAAAAGATTAGATGAAATCACACAAGCGGCGTTTGTCTATGGCGAGCGTAGCTTTGATAATTATGCACAAATTCGTTCAGCCGCGGAACAACTGCGTGACGGTTTTTGCGCGTGGCTGGATAATGAACAGCAATGCGTGTTTCTTGTCCCGCCCCAAGGTGCGTTTCAGGCGCAAAATTATAGATCGATGGCATTTTCCGTGGCTGGCAAAGGTTTCTTACCGCTGGAGCCGATCAGCTTTGGCTTGGCGATAAAAATCTCGCCCGAGGGCGATTATATGCGGCTTATAATCACCTGCCGCAAAGAAGGCTCCCGTATGTTTTTACAGGTTGAAAACCGGCAATCCATCGAGGTCAAACTGCCTGTTAATGACGGGAGTCTCGAACCTGTTTATGAAGACCTTTTTAGTCATCTAAAAAGTTGGTTTGAAGACCGGGTTAATCAATATGATCACGGAAATTACGGCACGATGGATATCGGTTTTGATATTCAACGTGTTGAAGATTAAAATAACAATAGTCTAAGAGTATATTTATGGCCGCTTCTGCTGACGTCGTACATCATGTTGCGAATAATCTCCCTTTCAAAATCGCTCTCATCGGTGTTCTTGGGATTGGCGCCCAATGGTTAGCCTGGCGCTTACAGCGTCCGGCGATTGTACTGATGTCGATTGCGGGTTTGCTATTTGGTCCGCTGATTGGATGGTTTTTGACATTTAATATGCCCGGGGCCTTGGCCGGATTTCTGGATACTTTACATCTCAACCCCGTTGAAGATTTTGGCGATGTTTACCGCCCCATGATAGGTCTTGCCGTGGCGATTATCCTGTTTGAGGGGGGGATGAGTCTGAGGTTTAAAGACTTGGGTGATGCAAAACATGCCGTAAGTCGGATGGTGTTTGTATCGGCACCCATAGCCTGGCTGTTTGGAGCCTTTGCGGCCCATTACATAGCAGGACTGCAATGGACGATCGCGGCTATGGTTGGCGGGCTATTTGTGGTGACGGGGCCCACGGTTATTATGCCGTTATTGCGACAAGCTCATTTAAAAAAGCGACCTGCCAATATTCTGAAATGGGAAGGGATCGTTAATGACCCGGTGGGTGCGCTTTTCGCGGTAGGCGGTTATTATTTCATCAATTTCTCAATGCAGGGGTCAAGTTTAGCACTTGTTTTTGGCAAGCTTATATTTGCCTCAATATTTGGTATTGTTGTCGGCATTATTTCAGGTTGGGGCATGGCACATGCGTTTCGCCGCGGGCTAGTACCTGAATATCTCAAAGCGCCTGTCGTTATCGCCTGGGT
The DNA here is from genome assembly GCA_964587545.1 of uncultured Caulobacterales bacterium. Classification (GTDB taxonomy): domain Bacteria; phylum Pseudomonadota; class Alphaproteobacteria; order Caulobacterales; family Maricaulaceae; genus JACOMS01. Next base: position 18,375 of record CAZPLJ010000021.1, read on the forward strand.
GTTGGCGATCTATGTGATTTCAAATGCGATGGCTGATGAGACGGGACTATTAGCCGTGACGGCCATGGGTATGACAATGGCCAATACGAAATTTGCGTCGATGGTTGAATTATTACGTTTCAAAGAAACCGTGACCGTGATCTTGGTCTCCGGTGTCTTTGTTATCTTAACGGCAACTCTGACGCCTGAGGTGCTAACCGCTATGGTCAGCCAGTGGGAAATCATTCTTTTTGTTCTAGCCATGATCGTGTTGGTTCGCCCGATCGCGGTTATGTTCTCGCTTCTGTTTTCGGGCGTCACCTGGAAAGAGAGCTTGCTTGTCAGTATGATTGCCCCTCGCGGTGTGGTCGCCGTGGCTGTTGCCGGCTTGTTTGCAGCCGAGCTACAACATATTGCGCCTCAAATAGCTGATGAAGCCGCGAGAGCTATATTTGTGGAACAGGCAAAACTATTTGTACCGCTGGCCTTTGCACTTGTATTTTCAACCGTGCTTTTTGCGGGTTTCTTTATTGGGCCGTTATCAAAGCTATTAGGATTGGCGTCTGGCGCTGGACATGGTGTTATGATTATTGGTGCTAACCCTTGGTCATTAGGGCTCGCTAAGGCGCTTAAGGATATGGGCGTTGGTGTTTTGGTTGCGGATACAAATTGGCGTCGATTACGCGGCGCGCGTCTTGATGGGCACAATACTTTTTATGGTGAAGTTTTATCCGAAAATGCCGACTATCGTTTGGATCACTCAGCTTTTGACTGCATCATCGCAGCCACACCTAATGATGCCTATAATGCATTGGTGTGTGTGGAATTTGGTCCTGAACTGGGTCGACATAAAGTCTTTCAAGTTGCCGGACAACAGGAAGGTGACGAAAAAGATGCCGATAACATCGCGTTCACCTCGCGTGGTCGCACGTTGTCCTCTCGAGGTCGCACATATGATGTTTTGACGCGTGATTGGTGGGGTGGCTGGCGCTTTAAATCAACGAATATTTCTGAGGAATATAATTTAGAAAATTTCATGAAAGATCGCGGAGACGACATAGATATTTTGTTGGTGAAACGCGCGGATGGAACGATTGATTTTATCCAGCCAGGACAAGAGAGTCGTATCGAAAAAGGTGTCGTGTTAAGTTATGGCCCGCAGCGCAACGGCGAAGCCGACCCGGTACAAAAAGATCAATCTGAGGGGTTGGCCGGTCCCGTAGGTGACTTGCCTGATTAAGTTGTTCACTCCCGTTTAACCATATTCGGTCAGGACATGTCATATGTCCGACACTCACATAACCGATACGGATTTCACGCCAACGGATTTTGAAGTCGAGCCGCAACGTGAAATTTTGACGCCAAGCAAAAAAACATGGACAAAGCGATTACTATTATCGGGAGTGCTTGGCGCCTATCTTGCGGGTGTTTGTACGGTGGGTCTCTTTACTTTCGCAGCCAAGGGCATGCCGTCTGTTGAAACCTTCTGGGAACCTAACCGTCCCGTCAGTGTTCAAATTGTCGACCGAAATGGGCAGGACATATTAGTCCGCGGAGCCCAAGATGCGGGCGGAGTGAAGCTGGATACATTATCTCCGCATTTGAAAAACGCTGTTCTTGCCGTGGAAGATCGCCGTTTTGCGTTTCATATAGGCCTTGATCCGATAGGACTTACCCGGGCCATGTATGAAAATGTCAAAGCAGGACGTGTCGTTCAAGGTGGCTCAACCCTGACGCAGCAGCTGGCCAAAAATGTGTTTTTGACGCCAGAACAAACATTGACGCGAAAAGCTCAAGAAGGGTTGCTGGCCATTTGGCTCGAATTTAATTTTTCAAAAGATGAGATTTTTACAAAATATCTCAACCGTGTTTACTTTGGTGGCGGGAATTGGGGAATTGAGGCGGCCAGTCAAAGATTTCTACGCAAACCAACGTCTGGTCTCACCCTGGAAGAGGCAGCCCTTTTGGCCGGCCTCTTAAAGGCGCCGTCGCAATACAACCCGATCAATTACCCCGATAGAGCGGCTCGACGTACGGCAACTGTATTATTAGCTATGGAGGACGCGGACGTGATTGATCGGCGGTCTAGATATGAGGCTTTGCAAAGTCCCGTTACCGTCCATCTGCCTGAGACTGCTAATAGCGCTAACTATTTTGTGGACTGGATATGGGAAGAACTTGAAGCGGCCATAGGGCCGCCTAATCGCGATATCGTTGTTCAAACCACCTTGGATATGGAGGCTCAAACTTTTGCGGATAAAGCCATTGCTTCTCATTTAGCTCCCGAGCTGGGTGCCAAAGAAGCCGCACTTGTTACCATAGATGGGGAGGGGGCTATACGCGCGATGGTTGGCGGCCTGTCTTATGCAAATAGTCAATTTAACAGAGCATCGCAGGCAGAACGCCAACCTGGATCGGCGTTTAAACCATTTGTTTATCTTGCTGCCTTCGAAGCTGGCTTTACGCCTTGGGATTGGCGCTCCGATCAACCTGTCATCATAGATGATTGGGAGCCGCAAAATTTTGATGAAAAATTTCGCGGACCATTAATGCTTGAAGATGCGTTTGCAAAATCTATCAATACTATAGCGGTGACCTTAAGTGAGGAAATAGGCCGCGAACGCGTTATTGAAACGGCCGAGCGTTTTGGTTTTAAAGATCTTAAGCCTTATCGGAGTTTGCCACTGGGGTCGCAAACCGTGACGCCTGTCAATCTTGTCTCGGCTTATCTACCATTTGCCAACTGGGGAGCACGAGCTGAGCCTTATGGAATTTTATCAATCGCGACTGCGAATGGTACGCCGCTTTATTATCACGAAAAAAAAGACAAACAGCGCACCGTCTCATCTGAAGCTTTAGGGCATATGAACAGGCTTATGACACAGACCGTCAAACTCGGTTCCGGTCGCCAAGCCCAGCTGCCGGGTCATGATGTTGGCGGAAAAACAGGGACAACTAATGACTATCGGGACGCCTGGTTTGTAGGGTTTGTTCCGGATATTGTCACGGGTGTCTGGGTGGGATCGGATGACAATTTACCGATGCAAAAAGTTACAGGTGGATCCATCCCGGCTAAAATCTGGAAAGATATGATGGGATCTTACCTAGGAGAAGAGTCTCGTGGTCGTCTCCCTGTGTCCGAACCCCCAATCCGACCGACAATGGATAAGTCGAAAACGCTTGAAATGCTTTTGGAAGATATCGAAACGGCCTTGCCCTAGTATAAGCTCGCTCTTAAGCTTAGCTATGACCAAAGACCTCTACCGCAAAGAAGCCCTCGATCATGTCACTCAGCGTCTCTATGGTGAAGTTATAATGAAAAGTCCGCCCGCGAGTTGGATAATCACATTCATTGTAATTTTTGTGTTCCTGTTGTTTTTCGGCATTTTATGTTTGGCATCCGTTGACGTTGATGGGGTTAAAATGTCTCTTATTGAGTGGCTGCTGTCTAGGACCGGATAAATGTTTAAGCAACGTCATCTTCCTGTCATTTTACAAACTGAGGTCACGGAATGTGGGCTCGCTTGTCTGGCTATGGTCGCGCGCTATTGGGGGCATGATATTGACCTCAATGTATTAAGGCACCGATTTCCTGTGTCTCTGTCCGGGGCCTCCTTAAAATCTATCATGTCTGTTGCAGGCACATTAGACCTTGGCACCCGTCCCTTACGATTGGATATGGAGCATCTGCCGGAGTTGCAGCTGCCTGCCATATTGCACTGGGATCTTAATCACTATGTGGTCCTGAAGGCGCTCAAGCATAACAAGGCCCTTATACATGACCCTGCCGTGGGTCTGCGCGAGATTCCTTTATCGAAATTTTCAAAGCATTTCACGGGAGTGGCGTTGGAGCTTTCTCCAACAGCTGAATTTTCACCTGTTGATGCTCGCCTAAAACCCCATCTTAATCTTCTATGGCATCGTTTAGTCGGTCTTAAGCGGGCGATATTTCAAACCCTGACATTGTCTTTGATCTTGCAATTAATCGTCTTAGCCATGCCTTTTTATCTGCAACTTGTTGTCGATGGGGTTCTGCCCAATTCCGATCATAAACTTTTATGGGCCTTGCTTCTTGGTTTTGGCGGATTAGCGATTATGCGGGCTGTAGCAGAAGCCACACGCGGCTGGGCAATTTTGGTATTGGGCAACCAAATGAGCGGACAAATGGTTGGGAATGTGTTTCGCCATCTAGTCCGGCTTCCTGTGTCTTATTTCGAAAAGCGCCATGTTGGAGATATTATTTCTAGAATTGGCTCAACAACACCCATTCAGGAGGCCCTAACGCAATCAGTTGTCGCTGTGCTCATAGACGGGTTTATGGCCGTTTTGATGCTGATCATCATGTTTCTCTATTCACCGCTATTAGGCGCCATTGTTTTAGTTTCCGTGGGGCTTTTGGTGCTGGCGACGCTGATAATTTATCCGCATATGCGCCGCACGCAGGAAGAGGCGATTTATACCAAAGCGATTGAAAACACCCATGTCATTGAAAGTATCCGTTCTGCCACAGGTGTAAAATTATTTGGACGAGAAGCCCAGCGTGAAGCCGCCTGGCGCAATCTCTATGCCGATGTGATTAACGCCAATGTGGCCTATGGGCGTTATGTGGTTTTGCAGAGATTTGCAGAAACATTGCTGGTCGGATTGCAGATTGTCATCGTCGTTTATGCGGCAGCCAAGTTGATGTTGGGAGACGGGAGTGGCTTCACCGTCGGAATGTTACTGGCCTTTTTGGCTTACCGGCAATATTTCACCGATAGCATCACCCAGCTTTTGGAAAAGGGCATCGAGTTTAGACTGCTCAGCCTTCATTTGGATCGATTGGCAGATATTGTTTATGCCGCACCGGAAAATTTGGAGGAAGCTGATAGCCTGCTTCCGGAAATTAAAGGGCATGTTACTCTGAAAAATATTTGGTTTCGCTACAGCTTAACGGATCCTTGGGTGATCGAAGACGTGTCCATTGATATCCCAGCGGGCTCTATGACCACTTTAACAGGCAAGTCCGGCGGCGGTAAAACAACTTTGATGAAGCTCATGCTAGGACTCTATCATCCTACGGGAGGACAAGTTTTGATTGACGGTATCCCGATGCCAGAATTGGGTATTCGCAATTGGCGCTCAAAAATCGGTGTTGTCATGCAGGATGATAAATTGCTCTCGGGCACGATTGCAGAAAATATCAGCTTCTTTGATCCTGAGATGGATATGGAGCGCGTGCTGCGCGCAGCCAAGGCGGCGCAAATTCACGCAGAGATTGGTCAAATCCCTATGAATTATATGGCGATGGTCGGTGATATGGGCTCAATCTTGTCTGGTGGTCAAAAGCAACGGGTGCTGTTGGCGCGCGCCCTATATCATGAACCGGCAGTGCTTTTCTTGGATGAAGGGACGGCAAATCTGGATGTTGAGACAGAAAAACAGATCGTTGACGTGATTTCGGACATGAACCTCACCCGGATTATTGTGGCACACAGGCCCGCATTTTTACAAAAGTCCACCCAAGTCGTGTCGATTTAAGTCTCTGAAATGTATAATTTTTCTACTTTTAGATGAATTTTTGGAAAATCAGGCTAATTTTGTCAGATTCTACTTGAAAAATCCCGGTCTCTTAGACTTAATTGACCATGGTTAGCATTTGTTAACCATCAACACAAACTAGGAGGAGTGTTCTATGCGTGAACTCACACTTGAAGAATTAGAAGTTGTTACAGGTGGTGGTATACCGATTGACAGAGGTATACCAATCGATCGATAGCAAAATATATTTTTTAGAGCCCGCCTTTGGCGGGTTCTTTTTTTGCTTAATATTAAGGTAAAAATAAATAGTTATGTCTAATTTGATAATTTGTTTCGGACGAAATATTTTATCATGGTATATTTAATCAAATTTTTGGGTTTAATTCTGACCATAGTTTTGGTTTCAGTGTCACATGCTTATGCCGAAAAATTAACCGATGATACACGCGATCAAGCCTTAGAGCTGGCACAAAAAATTGAAAATCAGATCTTGAAATCTGAGAATAACCTATCGGGCAGTCAAATAAATGAAGAAAAACAATTAAGACTTCTTAGAAACCGTATAACAGATGCTATTTTTGACGGATTGACATTGAAGGATCTCGAAACTTTAGAAGATTACTCTAAAAAGGTTTCTGCATTTGGTAAGATTACAGATATTAAAGGCGAAAAATTATTCCAAGTTCTTCTGTTTGAAGAAGTTACGCGTGATAAATTTAGAGATACTGAGGCTATTAAAAACCAAGCCTATAAATATGTGAACGATCCAGATTGGTTTTTGAAGCACCGAGCTAATTATATCATTGCAGGGTTAAAACAAGACAATACTACAGCCGCACTTGAGCATGCCCTATCAGCATTTAGATCAATTCCAGAAAATGAAACGGTATTTGTTAAAGAAGCTAGACTTTTATCAACACATCAAATTTCTTATCTCCATAACTTAATGGGAAATCCCCAAGCAAGTATTCCTCTCTCATTTAGCGAGATTGAACTATCGTTAGAATTAGGAGACCCAGTAGACGGTACCGTATTGATTAATAATCTTATTTATGCGTTTGGCCTTTTAAGGGATCTTGAAACTAGTAAAAAACTCGTAGATATTTTGCGAGAAATAGAAGAAAATATTGGAACTGACTATCCAGGTTTAACGGATTATCGCGCTGCGGAGATATATGTCCAGTTAGGTGAGTATGAAAAAGCACTAAACTATTCAAATAAATCCCTTCTGCTTTCAAAAAGGGCGTCTTTGAAAAATTCCGCCAGAATATATCAAATAATTTCGCAAGCTGGGTTGGGAAAGATAAATATTGCCGAGTCTTCACTTAAGCTATTTGAAAAACGGCAGAAAAAAAATGATATTAAAATCCAACAAAATATCCTCCACGCCAAAGCCCTAATAGCCCTTGGAAAAGGTGATACGGTGGAGGCCGACCGCTTGTTCGCCGCGCGCCTCGATAGCACGGTCCAGAATATTCTTGAGACAAAGAATACACAATCCGAAGGCATGCTAGCCTCTCTCCAAAATAGCAAAGATCGCAGGGATGAAAGAGAAGCCGCCTTAAAGCGGGAGACGGATTTAAAACAAGCAGCGCTCGATAAGCAAAAAAGCTATAATCATCTTTTGCTTATACTGGCGGGTATTTTAGGACTCTCCAGTCTCGCAACTTTTGCCTTTGCGCGATATAGGTCCAAGGTTGCTGAAAATATGGAAGAGGCAGCCAAGCAGGCTAGAGCTGGCGAAAAGGCGAAATCGGAATTTTTAGGTGTTATGAGTCACGAGCTTCGTACGCCACTTAATGGGATTTTGGGGATGGCGGATTATCTCTCCCGCGAAGCTCCAACGCAAGATTTGCGGGATAAAAATGATATTATCCTAAAATCAGGGCAAGACTTATTAGATCTTGTTGAAAACATCATGGATATGACTTTGATCGAAAATGACGAGATAAAACCTTATATCCAACCCTGTGATATTCGGAAAATAATCTCTAAATCTGATGCCTTTTGGCAGCAGCGTATCTTCGATAAAGATGTGACTTTGACAAGTTTTGTCAGTGAGACTGTCCCAACGTATTTTGAATCAGATAAGCGCCGTCTCTCGCAATGCCTAAACATCTTAATGTCTAATGCTATGAAATTCACCGAGGCTGGGCGGGTGCATATACATGTGACGCATGACGCCGATATTTTGAAAATCATCGTGGCGGATACAGGTGTGGGTATTCGACAAGAGGTAATGGACAATCTGTTTAAACCCTTTGTGCAAGCTGACGCGTCCACGACACGAAAATATGGCGGCGCTGGGATTGGCCTAACTGTAGCGCATTCCTTATGCCGAATATTAGGCGGGGAATTACGTGTGAAAAGCCGTGTGGATCGCGGCTCCGAATTTACGCTGACGTTTAGGGGCCGATTTGACAGCCGTGAAAATGGGCAAAATTCTAGGCTAAAAAAATTAGGCGCGACGACAAATGCTATAAGTGTCGCTAATATACCTACCAAAATAACGGGGATGAAAATTTATCAATGCAATAATGATACATCTAGTAAAGCTCATATCGGAGATATTTTGAGGCAAAAGGGTTTTGAAATCATCACGAATTTATCCGATAATGGAGCTACGGATGAGATCGCGATAATCAATCTTGATCACGAGAAAAACCCCTTGGCCAGAGTTAGGAGCTTACGACAATTTTATCCCAATCTACCGATAATAGCATTGACCTCGGCTCCAGCGGCATCAGACACTGTGAACTGTATGATGGCAGGTATCAATATGTTCCTTACCCTGCCTGTCGGGGAAAACGAGCTTGTACAAAGTCTAGACTATTTTAGTCGCGACCAAAGCCCGGCTAATTCTAATTCTGCTTCTATGCGAAAGACGGCTTAGTCGAGCGTTCGGTCAATCATCTCAACGGTGAAACATTCAATTTGATCACCTTTGCGGATGTCCTCATAATTTTCAAAGGCCATACCACATTCCATGCCGGCTTGAACCTTATCCACCTCATCCTTGAAACGTTTAAGCGTTTTCAGCATGCCTTCATGGATGACGACATTCTCACGCAGCAAGCGCACACCACAGGCGCGTTCGACACGGCCATCTGTAATCCGGCACCCGGCCACTTTTCCGACTTTTGATATGTGAAATACTTCAAGAATTTCAGCGTATCCGATAAATGTTTCGCGACGCTCAGGTTTAAGCATACCTTCAAGCACACCTTTAATATCGTCTATAAGTGCGTATATGACGGAATAATATCTTATTTCGACACCTTCACGTTCGGCCAAATCTTTGGCCTGACGATTAGGTCTCACATTAAATGCCAAAATTGGAGCTTCAGAAGATTTTGCAAGGAGTACATCCGATTCACTAATCGCCCCGACAGCACCATGAATAACTCGGGCTTTAACTTCGTCATTTCCCGCGCCTTCAACCGATGATTTGATCGCTTCCACAGAGCCTTGAACGTCAGCTTTAACCAGAACCGGCATCTCATCGACTTGATTGTCTTTGAGCTTCGCCATCATTTGTTCCATTGAGGCAAGTGCACTTGGCCCAGAGGCGGCATCAGACTTGGCTTTGCGTTGACGATATTCGGTAATCTCACGCGCTTTGTTTTCGTTTTTGACCACAGCAAAAGGTTCGCCTGGAGCCGGAGCTCCGTCAAAACCCATCACGGCGACAGGCACAGACGGCCCCGCCGATTTAAGCTGACCATTGCGCTCGTCCATCATGGCTTTGACCTTGCCCCAATATTGACCGGCAACGACAATGTCGCCACGTTTCAAGGTCCCGCGCTTAACGAGTAAAGTCGCGACAGGACCGCGGCCCTTTTCTATCTTCGACTCAATGACAAGGCCATCTGCTTCCCGCGTGGCGTTGGCTTTTAAGTCCATTAGTTCAGCTTGCAGGGTGATGGCTTCAGCTAGCTCATCTAAACCAGTTTTTTTCAAGGCGGATACAGGAACCGCCTGTGTTTCACCTGACATGGATTCTGTGATGATGTTGTGCTGCAATAATTCGGTTTCAACCCGTTTGGCATCCGCCTCATAGGTGTCCATTTTGTTGACGGCCACAATAATCGGGGTATCAGCCGCTTGAGCGTGAGAAATAGACTCAATTGTCTGAGGCTTTACGCCGTCATCTGCGGCTACAACTAGGACGACAATATCAACGGCTGCTGCCCCGCGCGTTCGCATAGCTGAGAAGGCTGCATGGCCCGGCGTATCAAGAACGGTAATAGTGTCGCCGGATTTAAGCTTGAGCTGATAGGCGCCAATATGTTGGGTAATGCCGCCCGCTTCACCACCGGCTACATCTGTGGTTCTGAGAGCATCCAGCAGAGATGTTTTGCCGTGATCAACATGACCCATAATGGCGATAACAGGCGCACGGGATGATTTTTCACCATCGTCATTACCTGTTTCGGCTTCGATGAAGTTGTCTTCGACATCGGCATCGGCCACGCGCTTAACATTATGACCAAAATCTTCGGCAATCAGTTGCGCCGTATCGGCATCCAGCACATCATTCATCTGCGCCATTGTGCCTTGCTTCATAAGGTATTTCACAACATCGGCGGCTCGTTCCGCCATACGGTTGGCGAGCTCAGAGACGGTAATAGACTCGGGTATGATCACTTCGCGCGCAACCTTGAGCCGGCCTCCGCTGGCATTTTGGCGCATCTTTTCTTTTTCACGCGCTCGGCGCATGGACGCCAGAGAGCGCTGTCTTTCATCATCACCCGATAAGGCGCTTACAATTGTCAGCTTACCTTTGCGTCGACGCGGTTCATTTTTGCTGGCCCGTGACGGCGCGGGTGCATTCCGCTTTTTCTTGATGCGGCCCCCGGCCTTTTCAAGTGCGCTACGGTCGTCTTTTTCTTCGCCGTCAGCCAGTAATTTTTGAGCGGGTGTTGGTGCACGGCGTGCCGCTTCGATTTCTTCACGCTTTCGTTCGGCCTCTTCTTCGGCAAGACGACGTATTTCAGCTTCTTCTTCAGCCTTTTTCTTGGCTTCCAAAGCGGCTTTTTCTTCCGCCATGCGTCTTGCGCGTTCCGCTTCTTCTGCTTTGCGCGCGGCTTCACGGTTAGATTGTTCAGTGGCAGCAGAGCTCAGAGCTTCTTGGCGCTTAATGTATTCAGCTTTTGAAAGACCGAGTTTCCGCGCGGCTTCAGCGATTTCATCGACAGGAGCCTTGGGTGTAGGTTTGGCTCCGCCCGGTGTAGCTTTTCCAGGACCGCCAATAATACGACGCTTTTTCTTTTCGACGACAACTGCTTTGCTCCGTCCGCCGGAGAAATTTTGCCGCACGACTCCTGACCCTGATTTTTTCAAGGATAGGGGGCGTTTGCCACCAGTTTTACTTTTATCACTCGTATCGTTCATTCTTACTCTACTTACGCGCCGAGGGCGGTCTATATTATGCTTTCACAACTATCACAAGTCGATTGACTTTATTTCTGTTCATGTTCCCTATCAGGCCAATCATCCGGGATAAGAGATTGGAACCCGCTTAATTTACCGGTCAGATCAGACAGGTTTGAGGCAAATTTGCCCGGTTTTATGGCCGCATGGACGATATTATCCCGGCCACAGGCATTGCCTAAAACGTGACTATCAAAACAGCCGATCACAATCGGTAAGGGCATACCCAATTCCCGATTCACCGCTTTGGATAAAGTCCGTATTTTTCCTCGCCCATCAGGCGAGCCGTTGCGGGCTTCAATACGTATAGCCAAAGCCGTTTGCGAGGCCGCTTTATGAACTTGATCAAAACCCAGTAATAGCTGACCAGATTTTTTCGCCATACCGATCATATTGATAACATTTTGGCTAAGCAACTCCGCGACTATATCAGCTAAATTATCTGGAATATTCACAGCGCGTTTAAAACCGCGGACAAATGCATTGGTTTTAATAGCTTTTTCCAAAACGGTTTTTTCCGGTGTCAGCCAAACACCCCTGCCGGGTAATTTGGCGGCAATATCAGGTGTCACAACGCCGTTGGGCGACAGCGCGAAACGTATTAATGCATTGGGATCAGCGGTTTCGCCCGTAGCAATACATTTTCGCTCGCGCGGCTTATGTCCTCGACGATCAACCTCATCAGAGGGGGATATAACAGTATCGGATGTCAAATTTATGCCTCAACCACTTCGGCGATCTCGATTGGGTTGCCGTCTTCATCGAGCTCGGGCTCCGGCTCAAGATCAGCCGGATCAATCCAGCCTGCCTTAATACGGGCTTGCATGATCATGTCTGTGGCGGCGTCATTGGACAGGCCGAAACTCTCTAAAATACCGTCTTCTTTGGTCTCTGTGCCGTCTTTGGCGGTTTCTGTATAGCCGCGTAGATCATCGGGTACGAGACCAGCGACATCTTCGACGGTTTTGATATCGTTTTCACCAAAGGCCACAGCCATGGGCAAGGTAACACCTTCAATTTCAAGCACGTCGTCCTCAACACCAGCGGCTTTACGGGTGGCGTCTTGTTCTGCGGCTTGACGCTCAAGGAACTCACGGGCGCGAGTCTGTAATTCTTCGGCGGTTTCTTCATCGAAACCTTCAATGGCGGTCAGCTCGTCTTGGGCGACGTATCCCACTTCTTCGAGGGTTTCGAAGCCTTCAGAGACGAGCAATTGCGCGATCATTTCATCAACATCCAAGGCGGTCATGAAGAGCGAAGAACGCTCTTGGAATTCTTTCTGGCGACGCTCTGATTCTTGCTCTTCAGTTAAGATATCAATCGACCAACCTGATAACTGTGACGCCAGACGCACATTTTGACCTCGGCGACCAATGGCCAGAGATAATTGCTCATCCGGCACAACAACCTCGATGCGGTTATCACCTTCGTCCAAGACCACTTTGGCCACTTCGGCGGGCTGTAAGGCATTGACGATGAAAGTCGCAGCATCTTCTGTCCACGGAATAATATCGATACGCTCACCTTGCAGTTCATTCACAACGGCTTGAACGCGAGAGCCGCGCATACCCACACAGGCGCCAACCGGATCAATCGATCCATCATTAGAATAAACCGCAATCTTTGCACGTGAACCGGGGTCACGAGCGACCGAGACAATCTGGATAATACCTTCATAAACTTCCGGCACTTCTTGAGAGAAAAGCTGCGCCATAAATTGTGGATGGGCGCGCGATAGGAAAATTTGCGAGCCGCGCGGTTCTTCGCGGACATCCAAGATATAGGCGCGAATACGGTCACCGCCTTTGACATTTTCACGTGGGAGCGCTTCTTCACGGCGGATCACGCCTTCGGCGCGACCCAGGTCAACAATGATGTGACCATATTCGACGCGCTTAACGATACCGTTGATGATTTCACCAATACGGTCTTTGAATTCTTCAAATTGTCTGGCGCGTTCGGCTTCGCGAACTTTTTGGATGATGACCTGTTTGGCCATCTGGCTTTGCACCCGGCCAAACTCAATCGGCGGGAGCGGCGTCGAGATTTCATAGCCAATCTCAGCATCTGGATGATCCATCTTGGCGGTCGCGAGATCAATTTCAGCCGACTCATCTTCGACTTCTTCGACGACTGTGATGACACGTTTAAGATCCATAGAGCCGGTCACAGGGTCAAGCTTGGCGCGAATATCAAGCTCGCTACCGTATCGCAGGCGCGCCGCCTTTTGGATGGCTTCTTCAATCGCTTCTAAAACGATGGTTTTATCGATAGATTTTTCTTGAGCGACCGCATTGGCGATTTGCAATAGTTCAAGGCGGTTTGCGCTAATTCCGGCTGTTGACATATTCTTCTCCTTTCGAAGTCCCGTTCGACGTCCTGGGTCAGGCGTCGGGATTGTTAGTGTTGGCGGCCTGTTGGCCTTTTTTGATCAGTTCATCGGTGATGAGAAGCTTAGCTTCAGATATCCAGTCAAACGGGATTTCGGCTGTATCTTCCTCACCATCGAGGTTTATTTCTATATTATTCTCGGATGTTCCGGCGAGCACGCCGCGAAAGCGCTTGCGCCCTTCGACAAGGCGGTCAAGTTCCACACGGGCGAGATATCCCGCATAGGTCTCAAAGTCTTTTAAATCTGTCAGCGGTCGCTCGAGCCCGGGCGACGATACTTCCAAATTATAGGCTTCCATAATCGGGTCTTCGACTTCCATGGCCGAGGAGAGCGCGCGCGATAGCTGAGCGCAGTCATCCACACCCATTAGTCCGTCAGACTTACGTTCTGCCATAACCTGCACAATAGGGCGCTTGCCGGACATGACACGCACGCGCACGACCGTATAACCCATATCGTCTGCGATTGGGTCGGCAATGGCGAGAATGCGCTCATCCATATGCGTTTTTGTTTTCATTCGATCTCCGCGCCGAAAGTTTTCAGGCAATAAAAAAACGGCCCCTTGTGAGGGCCGCCATTTAAGCATCCTGTGTGCTTACGGCGTTTTTATTACCCGCCCTATAGGGGGGCTTTACCTAAATGTCACGTCTTTTATTTTGGAATGTATTTTTGAGCTGTTGACGCTGTCATATCTAAAACATATGACCGCGCGAGTAGTTTAGGAATAAGACCATGACCGACATATCGGCCATTAAAGATAAATATAACTCTCTTATCGAGACGGCCAACGATCTCGAAACCCTTGATGGTATCCGGGTAGATGCCTTGGGTAAAAAAGGCGAAATCTCCATGATGATGCGGGGCCTTGGCAAAATGACCCCCGAAGAGAAAAAGGTTATGGGGCCTGCGCTGAACGGCCTAAAAAATGAAATCGCCGGTCTCGTTGAAGCACGCAAATCCGTGCTTGAAATTGAAGCGCTTAACACAGCGCTCGCCTCTGAGACCATGGATATGTCGCTGCCTGTAGGGAAAGCTCAAGGCACACTGCATCCCGTTATGCAGGTCATGGAAGAAATGGCGGCGATCTTTTCCGATATGGGCTTTAGCGTGGCTGAGGGTCCGGACATTGAAGATGATTTTCATAATTTCACCGCGCTAAATTTTCCGCCCGATCATCCGGCCCGCGACATGCATGATACCTTTTTCATGGTGCCGGACGCCGAAGGCGTACAAAAGGTTTTAAGAACCCACACCTCGCCGGTGCAAATCCGCACCATGATTAATCAAAAACCGCCTATTCGTATTATTGCGCCCGGGCGGACCTATCGTTGTGATAGTGACCAAACCCATACGCCCATGTTTCATCAGGTCGAAGGGCTGGTGATTGATAAAGACACACATATGGGACATCTCAAAGGCTGTCTCATGGATTTTGTCTCCGCCTTTTTTGAGACAGATGTGGATGTGCAATTCCGCCCTCACCATTTCCCTTTCACCGAACCATCTGCGGAAATGGATGTACGCTATGAGCGGGTTGGTTCCGAAATTCGCATCGGCCAAGGCGAAAAATGGATGGAAATTCTCGGCTGCGGCATGGTGCATCCGAATGTGCTGCGTGCCTGCGGGGTTGATCCGGATGAGTATCAGGGCTTTGCCTTTGGCATGGGCGTGGACCGGCTCGCTATGCTAAAATACGGAATGCCGGACCTGCGCGATATGTTTGCAGGTGATACGAGATGGCTGGGTCATTACGGCTTTAGCCCGCTCTTGCAGGCTAACTTGGCGACGGGGCTGTCCTGAGTAGTTGGATCACATCGGAGTGGGCTGACGAACTTCGAGACTTATGGAATAATTTCGACCCTATAGGTGTTTATTATTTTGATGATAATATGTCGGATTGGCCGAAAGATGAATATGACTCTTACCATGGAGTGATTTTGAAACATCTGAATGAGGGTTCTGACAGTTATAAAATATTTAATGCTGTGAAGCATGTTGTGACAGTAAATATTGGGATGTCGTGGACTGACCCTCTTGAGAAAAGAACACGATCCTTCGTGGAAAATGTGCTGGATTGGTTTGAGACAAAGAAGCCAGAATTGAAAAAATGAAATCCACTTTCCTATGACAGAAACAGGCCCGCCCCATTGCTGAGAGCGGACCTGCCAGAGAGAGACTGTGGTCTATTTATTAGGCGGCCAATTTATCCATATGAAAATGCGGTTGGTATTTGGCATTGACGCTATCATCAAAGCGGGGGCGGATTTTACCCACTTTATGAACCACCGCTTCAATCCGTTGGAAAAACTGCACCCGCTCTAAAATCGGGTTGAGATAGTTTGTCATGACACAAAAATGCGTGTCTTTGCCTTTGCGGTGATGTTGTGCGTGATGCTGAAAGCTCTGTAGCAGTCCGGTTTTTTGAATGGCTGTGATGATCCGGCCATTTTCTTTGGGACTACGATGCGTAAAGCGGTGAATTTCATTGGCAAAGCTGCCAAAAACAACGGCGGAAGCTGTGAACAGATTTAGCCATCCCAAAGCCCAAAACCCTGCTAGGAACACCATGCCAATCATAAAGACTTGGGCATTGCGGTGCAAAAATGTACCTTCCAGGAAGGCGCGGGGACGGCGATGATGTTCCTGATTGGCACGAATTGTATTCCCAAACAATTTCCAATTCGGATTGCCATAACGATCTTCAAACCAATGAAAGACTCCCGTAATGAAATCGGCCAGAAACAGGCCGCTTAATATGGCTGTTATGGCTTTGAAAAATGCCATCACAGAATTTGGCATCATGAATAGGATTTTAAATAGATTTGCTAACATCGAAAAGTCTCCCGGTTTTGCTCAATGTCCTAATTTAAGCTCAAAAATGAACAACGTTCAGTTTCTATAATATATACGTGAACATTGTTCAAGTAAAAAATGAACATTGTTCAGTATTTTTTAGATAGGGTTAATAAAAGGTGAATTGGTGTTTGCGGATGAGATTGAAAATAATCTGGACTGGATAGGAAAATCGACTATTGAAGCAGGATGAAATTTACACTCTCATGGCTCAAAGAACATCTCGAGACGGATGCCACTATCGATCAAGTCGTCGAAGCGATGACGCTTGCCGGCCTTGAAGTCGAAGAGGTTGAAAATCCGGCAGAGAAACTCGCCGCATTCACGGTAGCGAAAGTCATATCGGCAGAAAAACATCCGGATGCCGATAAGCTCAAAGTCTGTAAGGTCGAGACCAAAGACGGACCCTTACAAATTGTTTGCGGGGCGCCCAATGCGCGCGCCGATATGACAGTCGCCTATGCGCCGATGGGAGCCTATATTCCGGGATTGGATTTTAGCCTCGATAAAAAGCCTCGCAAAATAAGAGGTATTGAGAGCTCTGGTATGATGTGTTCGGCCAAAGAGTTGGAGGCCGGCGAGGATGCAGACGGGATTATGGATCTCGATGGGTCTTTAGAGCTTGGCACACCGATTGCGAATGCTTTGGGGCTCAATGACCCGGTGATTGACTTTGAAGTCACGCCCAATCGCCCCGATTGGCTGGGCGTGGATAATATCGCGCGTGACTTGGCGGCTTTCGGATTGGGCAAATGGAAAACGCCCGAGGTAAAATCTGTTAAAGGGAACTTCCCCAATCCCGTCGAAATCAAAATTGAGACAGATGCCTGTAAAGCCTTTAGTGGACGTGTGGTGCGCGGCGTCAAAAACGGCCCGTCGCCCAAATGGTTACAAGACCGTCTCAAAGCGATTGGCTTAAGGCCGATCTCGGCGCTCGTCGATATCACTAACTTCATCACCTATGACCGCGCGCGGCCTTTACATTTTTATGACGCCAATAAGCTTAAAGGCGGCATTATCGTACGTAATGGCAAGGACGAAGAATTCCCCGCCCTGGATGACAAAAATTATACGGCTAGTTCCGATGATTGCGCCATTTGTGATGAGAGCGGTATATTGGGCCTTGGCGGCATTATTGGCGGTGAGACCACGGGCTGTGATGCAGACACAACCGATATCCTAATTGAATCCGCGTGGTTTGACCCACAGACTATCCGCAAATCGGCCAAACGCCTCGGTGTTAATTCAGATGCCAAATATAGATTTGAACGCGGCGTGGACACAGGCTTTGTGCTGGAAGGTCTTGAGATGGCCACGCAAATGGTCTTGGATATTTGCGGCGGCGAAGCCAGTGACGTGACCGTGGCGGGCGAGATACCTGAGCCGCCTAAAGATGTGACATTCGACCCGTCACTCAACAAGCGCCTGACCGGCCTTGATTTATCCGATGATGAGATGGTGAAAATTCTCACCGATCTCGGATTTGGCGTTAAAACAGGCAAGACATGGATGGTGATTGTCCCCAGCCGTCGCCGCGACGTGACGGAAGGCGCTGACCTTGTTGAAGAAATTGCGCGCATTGCCGGCTATCACCGTCTAGAGCCTGTCAGTTTACCTAGACCAAAATCCAACCGCGCGCCAACGGCGACGCTCATGCAAAACCGCACGCGCCTCGCAAGACGTGCTTTGGCCTTACGGGGATTATCCGAGGCCGTGACATGGTCATTTGTTCTGCAAGATCACGCCAAAGCTTTTGGTGGCGGGAATGATGCAATGCGGGTCGATAACCCCATCAGCTCCGATCTGGACTGTATGCGCCCCACAGTGCTTATTCATTTATTACTCGCAGGTCAGCGCAATGCCGATAAAGGTTATCCGGGCTCAAGCCTGTTTGAAGCCGGACCTGTCTACCGCTCCACAGAGCCTGACGGGCAGACTTTGAGCGTGGCGGGAATGCGCCGTATCGAAACGGAGCGTCATTGGGCGGGCAACCGCATACCGGATGCTTTAACGGTTAAAGGTGATGTTCTTTCCGTTTTATCCGCCATGGCCGCCAATGTGGATAACCTCCAATTATCAAAACCCACGGGTGACTATTGGCATCCGGGTCGATCGGGTCGGTTACAGATGGGCCCGAAAAATATTCTGGCTGATTTTGGTGAAATACATCCGAACGTTTTAAAAACTCTCGGTATAGACGGGCGAGTCGCGGCCTTTGAGATATGGCCAGAAAGCCTGCCGTCAAAGACAAAAAAATCAGCATCTAAAGCCAAAGGTGCATTAAAATTATCTGAGTTCATGCCAGTACATAAAGATTTCGCGTTTATCGTATCGGAAGAAACCAAATCGGGCGACATTATCAAAGCCGCACGGGGCGCAGATAAACAGTTGATCTCAGATGTATCTCTTTTTGATGTTTATCGCGGTAAAGGGGTTGAGGATGGCTTCAAATCGCTTGCGATTGATGTCACTCTCATACCCACTGACGCGACATTGACCGATAAAGATATTGAAACGGTTATGGATAAAATCATCACACAGGTTCAAAAAGCGGGTGGTGAGCTGAGGGGCTAAATGAAAATCCTCCAAGATGATTTGACCCACCCAAAGGTCCAAGAGCTTATCGCCTACCATCAGCAAAATATGCTGGACGACTCACCACCCGGAACCAGTTTCGCGCTCGACTTATCGGAACTCCTTCACGCTGATATAACCGTTTGGACGGCCTGGATTGACGATGCGGTCCTAGGCTGTGTGGCGATGAAAGAATTATCTCCGGCCTGGGCTGAAATAAAATCCATGCGCGCCCACCCGTATTTTGTGGGTAAGGGGATTGGCCGCAAACTCATGGATCATATTATCGGAATTGCCCATACAAGACGCTATAAAAAGCTGTCGCTCGAGACGGGAACCGGGCCGACATTCTATCCCGCAATCGAGCTATATGCCCGTAACGGGTTTAAGCTCGGCGATGTTTTTGGAGATTATATTATATCGCCCTATAATATTTATATGCATAGGGATATCTGATGGGTTTTTATAATCGACATATATTGCCGCGTTGCTTGGATATGGCCTGCGGGATGGCGCCGATTGCCAAGCAACGTCAAAAAATAATTCCATTGGCCAAGGGTAAGGTCGTCGAGGTCGGCATGGGATCTTGCCTGAACTTGCCCTTTTATGATGCAAACCAAGTGCGAGAGGTGATCGGGATTGAACCCGACGCGAATATCTGGAAACGCGGTGCGGCTTTGCGACAGGCATCTCCCATATCAGTAGAGCAAATTGGCTTGTCGGGTGAAAATGTACCGCTCGACACTGATATCGCCGATACGGTGGTGGTGACTTACGCGCTATGCACGATCCCTGACCCCATCAAAGCGCTCAACGAAATGCGCCGCATATTAAAACCCGGCGGGGACATTCTCTTTTGTGAGCATGGTCAAGCGCCCGATGAAAAAATTGCCAAGTGGCAGACACGCATTGACCCGATCTGGAAACGCCTAGCAGGGGGCTGTCATTCCGGGCGCGATATCCCGAAGCTGTTCGAGCGCGCAGGTCTTACAATACAGAATATGGAGACGATGTATATTCCAGGGCCGAAGGTGTTAGGGTTTAATTATTGGGGCTCGGCTCAGTAAATTCGACCGTTGACTGGCGGGTCCGGTCAACAATGAGCTTTGTCACATCCGGTCTTGAATAATGACCCGCTGGATCAAAATTTTGCCGCTCACGCCTCACAAAAGCGGGATCAAGCTCGGCAAATCTCAGATTTTCAACGCCTGTTATAGGCTCGAGCACCCAGCTCCCGTCTGGTGCTGCCACGCAGGACCCGCCGTCTGCCGGCATGTCGGGGAGGGCGGCGCGTATGTCTTCGGCAAAAGGTATATTATCTGGAACATCCTCACGCCGCATAAGTGTTGATACCCCAACGCTATAGCTGCGTCCTTCTTTGGCCATAAAGGGGGTGATATCCTCGGTATTACGTCGACTCCCCGGCCATCCTGCAATATGAAGGTCTTCACCTTGGCCTTGCAAGGCGGCACGGGTGAGCGGCATCCAATTCTCCCAGCAATTCAACCCACCCACAGTGAAATCACCAAGTTGATGCGTGACCAGACCATTGCCATCCCCGGGCGACCAAACGAGACGTTCTTCATATGTGGGTCTGAGTTTGCGGTGAACCGACTTAACCTCGCCGGATTTATTAATATAGACATAGGAACAATAAAGCGAATGACCACTGCGGCCTCTTGGTCGTTCAATGATCCCCAGATAGCAGGCCATATTGGCAGACTTGAGTGCCTTGCAGACGTCGTCGAGATGACCATCTTCGATGGTAACAGCTTGATCCGAATAATGCGCAAACACTGTTTTTTGAAAATCGTTATTAAACCGCGCTCCACCCGTCGCGTCTAACCAAAAAGGATAGCCGGGCACTAGGGCTTCGCCGAAGACAATTAAATCCGCCTT
This sequence comes from uncultured Caulobacterales bacterium, assembly GCA_964587545.1. Taxonomy (GTDB): domain Bacteria; phylum Pseudomonadota; class Alphaproteobacteria; order Caulobacterales; family Maricaulaceae; genus JACOMS01. The sequence continues at coordinate 39,025 of CAZPLJ010000021.1, forward strand.
TTCCTTGGCGGCTTTTTTGATGGTTGAAATGACTTTTCTAAGCGTTCCATCTCGAGATAACCAAATGGGCGCGATTTGAGGGAGGGCGAGTTTTAGCATGTGGGCATTTTACCGATAAGCTCTATGGGCACAATAAAAAAGCGGCCTTAAAGGCCGCTCGATCATTCTGAGATATATGATAGCTTAGGCTGTAACCGTATGCGGATTGCTGTGATGCTTTTTGGCGGTTTCAACTAAAGCTTTGAAAGCTTCCGGCTCGTTACCGGCCATA
>CAZPLJ010000022.1:0-38657 GCA_964587545.1 uncultured Caulobacterales bacterium
AGCCCGATCAAGTCGGGCTATGACGAGACGAAGGAGGCGACTTGATGCGTCTTAGAACCTACACCTATGTCTGAAAGAGACCCAAGATTTGATACAATATGTCGTGCATCATAAAGGCAAAGCTTATCGACAGACCTCTGCGTGAGGCCTATATGGAGTTTGTGAGATTATTAAACGCAAAGACATGGCCATGGCTCGCATTATTGCTGTCCGGCGGATTGCTGTGCGGGGCGTGGTTTTTTCAATATGTGCTGGGCTATCCGCCCTGTCAGATGTGTTACTGGCAACGTCATGTCCACAAGCTTGTCATCGGTCTGTCGATCTTGGCGCTGATCATGAACCAATTCGGGCTCGGCGCGCCCAAATATTGGGTGTGGTTGATTGGCGTGGCCTTGCTTGGCAGTTTTGCGGTGGCCTTTTGGCATGTCGGTGTCGAATTTAAATGGTGGGACGGGCCCAAAACTTGCGTAAGTGGGTCTGTTGGTAATACGGAGTTTGATCCTAAAGATTGGGACAAAATTTTCGAAGAGCCGATCAAGCCGCCCGCCTGTAGTGAGGCTTTATGGCATTTTCTCGGTCTATCCATGGCTGGATGGAATGCTGTTATTTCCTTTATGGGGGGTGTAGCAAGTTTTGTATCAGGAGGTCGTAAAAATGACGAAACGTCTTAAAGCGCCCGGTTATTCTAAAGCCGCTTCGCCGCGCATTACCGAGATGCTGCGGGTGGATCATGCGGGTGAATATGGGGCGGTCGCGATTTATAAAGGCCAGCAAGCCGTGTTTCGCCGGAATTTTAAAACCCATAAAATCGCCAAACAGTTAGCCGAGATGGAAGCCGAAGAACAAAAACATCTTGAGGCTTTTGATAGGATGCTACTCGAGAAAAAAGTGCGGCCCACGGCGCTTGGCTCGATTTGGAATGCGGCCGGTTTTGGCTTGGGTGTCGCAACGGCTCTTATGGGAGAAAAGGCGGCCCATGCCTGTACCGAGGCCGTCGAGACCGTGATTGAGCAGCATTATGCCGAACAGATAGAAGAGCTTGACGGCGTGGTTGAACATGCAGCTCTGCGCCAGACCTTTACCGAGTTTCGCGAGGATGAACTGCATCACCGCGATGTTGCTGTTGAGGAGGGCGCCCAAGAGGCCCCCGCTTATGGGCTCTTATCATCCGTGATTAAGTTGGGCTGTAAAGCCGCGATCAAGATTAGCGAAAAGATTTAAGACGCGTTTAGTCGCTCGGCATGCCAGGCAATATGCTTCGCTATAAAGCTTGAGATGAAATAGTAGGAATGATCATAGCCATCTTGAAAACGGATATCTGCCTTGACGCCCATCTTGTCGCAAATGGCGATTAAGCGCTCGGTCTTAAGCTCAGCCTCTAAAAAGGTGTCGGCCCGGCCTTGGTCTACCAATATATGATCATGCGAGGCCCCGTCTTCAATCAGGGCGCAACTATCATAAGCCCGCCACGAGTCACGGTCAGTGCCGAGATATCCCGAAAGAGCTTTTTGACCCCATGGGCATTCCATTGGATTTACAATCGGGGCGAAGGCCGAAATGGATTGAAACCGGTCCGGGTTCCTAAGGCCAATGGTCAGTGCCCCGTGCCCACCCATAGAGTGACCCGTGATACTCTGGCGGGACATATCTGCGAGGGGGACGTTACTGGCAATCAAACTGGGAAGCTCATCCTCAATATAAGCGCGCATCTGGTAATGCTGCTTCCACGGGCTCTCTGTGGCGTTGACATAATGGCCTGCGCCAAGACCAAAATCATATTTCCCGTCCGGGTCATCGGGAACACCGTCACCGCGCGGGCTGGTATCGGGGGCGATAAAGATAAGGCCATTTTCGGCACAAGCTCTGCGGTATTCCCCTTTCTCGGTGACATTGGCGTGGGTACAGGTCAGTCCCGACAAATACCACAAGACGGGAAATGGCCCGTCACTTTTACGGGTTTTGGGCGGGACATAGACCGAGAAGGTCATATCGGTTCCCGTCGAGCGGCTTGGATGTGTGTGGACGCTCTGGGTTCCCCCAAAGGCGCGAACAGATGATAGGGTTTCCATTAGTAGATAATTACCGACCGGATGCTTTTTCCTTCATGCATAAGGTCAAAAGCTTTATTGATATCTTCAAGGCCGAAAGTGTGGGTAATCATCGGGTCAATGGCGATTTTGCCATTCATATACCAATCGACAATTTTCGGGACTTCGGTCCGACCCTTCGCGCCGCCAAAGGCTGTGCCTTTCCAAACCCGTCCTGTGACGAGCTGGAAGGGGCGGGTGGAGATTTCCTTGCCTGATTCTGCTACACCGATGATGGTCGAAACGCCCCAACCCCGATGACAGGCTTCCAGAGCCTGGCGCATCACTTCGACATTGCCGGTCGCATCAAAAGTATGATCCGCCCCGCCGTCTGTCAGCTCCACGAGATGCTGGACGATATCGCCTTTAATTTTTCGAGGATTGACGAAATGGGTCATGCCAAATTGCTCGCCCCATTGCTTTTTGTCATCATTGATATCAACACCGACAATCATATTGGCGCCGACCATCTTCGCGCCTTGAACCACATTGAGCCCTATGCCGCCCAGGCCAAAGACGATCACATTGTCACCGGGCTCAACTTTGGCCGTATTTGTCACGGCTCCAATTCCGGTGGTCACGCCGCAACCAACATAGCAGCATTTATCAAATGGAGCATCTTCGCGGATTTTCGCAACCGCGATTTCGGGAAGAACCGTAAAATTGGAAAAGGTCGAGCAACCCATATAGTGATAGATAGTCTCGCCTTTATAGGAAAAGCGGCTTGTGCCGTCCGGCATCAAACCTTTGCCTTGGGTGGCGCGAATGGCCGTGCAGAGGTTTGTCTTACCCGAAAGGCAAGACTTACATTGCCGACATTCCGGTGTGTAAAGCGGGATAACGTGATCGCCAGCCGAAACAGACGTAACGCCTTTTCCGACGTCCCGAACAATACCGGCGCCCTCATGGCCAAGAATGCTGGGAAATAGGCCCTCGCTGTCATACCCGTCCAGCGTATAGCTATCGGTATGACATACGCCTGTCGCCATAATTTCTACAAGGACTTCACCCTCTCTGGGGCCCTCAAGGTCAAGCTCAACGATTTCAAGAGGTTTTTTGGCTTCAAAGGCAACTGCCGCACGGGTTTTCATGTTATACTCCCCTTAATGACATGATGGTTTCCTTTGCCGCAAGATATAGGGATAAACAAGTTAAATCCAAAAGATGACAGACCCCGTTCAACTCTGTAACGAGGCATAATGAATACGTTGTCCAAAAAACAGACCGAAAACGCGATTGCGGCGGCTAAGGCCTTAAATGCGGCCTTAAGCCCGTTAAAAATACTTAAGTCGGTGGCCTGGCCGGATGAATTTCGCGGTCAGTTCTTGCTCCACGGAAAACTGCCTAAACCTGAATATGAGGCCATTGATATCTCGGTCAGTCTTGAAGGTATCAAGGAGGCGCGGCGCCATATTGACGGCGATCATGTCGTGATGAGCTGGCTGTCACGTGTCTCTGATGACGTTGAGACCATGGCGGATATGGTGGTTGCGCGGGGAACGGCAGAGTTTACACAACATAGTCAGACTTTGTTTGGGCATCCGGAAAAACTCCTCTTGGATAAAAAAACACGGGTGATTGATCTCGCCCATCATATGGATGCGACGCTGGAGGATTTGGATATCGAGAAATTGGTTATAGCCGGTTATGAAAAATATATGGACGCCGAGAGTTTTGCGGGCGAGTTACGTCCACTTCTGGGTAAGCATTTCGGAAAAAATGCACCCAAACTGGTTATAGCTGATGACCTTTCCGCCAAAGCGGTTGCCGGATCAAAGCGTATTCGCATACGTAAGACGGCCGAGTTTTCAGGCCGGGATGTTGAACAACTTCTCCAGCATGAGGCGCTGATCCATGTGGCGACGGCCTTAAATGGTCGGGGGCAAAACAATTTTCCAATTTTGGGCCGGGCCTATAGTGGCGTGACAGAAATTCAGGAGGGGCTGGCCGTCTTTGCAGAGATGATTAGCGGGGCGATGGACCCATCGCGTTTTCACCGCCTGGCTGACCGCGTGATTGCGATTAAGATGTCTCTGGACGGAGCGGATTTCAAAGAGGTGTTTGATTTTTATGAAGCTCGGACGCGGACGCGCGAAGAAGCCTATGAAAACACGCGGCGAATTTTCAGGGGTGGTCTAATTTCGGGCGGGGCACCATTCACCAAAGATATGGTCTATCTCAACGGTCTGTTACGGGTGCATAATTTTATGCGTACTATTGTGAAGATTGGGCGGGCGGATCTGATCCGGCTGTTATTTGTCGGCAAGCTCGATCTAGAAGATATTCCGGCTCTGGCCTATCTGGCGGATCATGGTCTGATTGATGGTCCGAAATTTATGCCGCCATGGGCGAAGGACTTGCGTTTCCTTGTGTCCTATCTGTCTTACTCGGCTTTCCTGAACTCAGTCAAAATGCCGGGTTTTCAGAAACATTATAAAGAAGAATTGGCGGAAGTCCCCGTCATTTGGGAAGAGATGGGTTAGTTTTCCCGCCGACTTAGGAAGGCGAGACGCTCAAACAAATGCACATCCTGCTCATTTTTAAGAAGCGCACCGTGAAGCGGTGGAATGAGCTTTTTGGGATCGGCTTCTTTGATGGTTTCCGGGTCAATATCCTCGACAAGGAGGAGTTTTAGCCAATCAAGTAGCTCAGAGGTGGACGGTTTTTTCTTCAGGCCCGGCATCTCACGAACTTCGTAAAAGCGCTTAAGTGCGGCACTTAAAAGTCGGGATTTAATGTCGGGGAAATGTACATTGACGATCTCCGCCATCGTATCTGCATCGGGGAATTGGATATAATGGAAAAAACAACGGCGTAGAAAAGCATCTGGCAGGTCTTTTTCATTATTGGAGGTGATCAGAATGATGGGGCGTTGTTTGGCCGTAATGGTTTCGCCCGTTTCATAAACATGAAAAGACATTTTATCGAGTTCATGTAAAAGGTCATTGGGAAATTCGATGTCGGCTTTGTCGATCTCATCAATCAAAAGGATAGGACGCTTCTTAGATGTGAAAGCCTCCCAAAGCGTTCCTTTTTTTATGTAATTGGCGATATCGTGAACTTTATCATCACCGAGTTGGCTATCACGCAGGCGAGCAACCGCGTCATATTCATATAGGCCTTGTTGGGCTTTGGTGGTGGATTTGATATTCCATTCCAGAAGCGGTGTTTTCAAACCTTTGGCAATTTCGTGGGCGAGAACGGTTTTGCCCGTTCCGGGCTCGCCCTTAATGAGGAGCGGGCGCTCTAGGGTAATGGCGGCATTCACGGCCATTTTTAGGTCTTTTGTGGCGACGTAGTTTTTTGTGCCTTCAAACTTCATAATCAATCTCGCATTCTGATCCATGGATTAAGGATTAAGCGATGAATAAGCAAGACAGATTTGTCACGAGCTACCTAGCGAAAACGTCATGATGGAAACTATTGTCTGTGATGAAGCTTGCGGCTATATGCGACCCAAGATTGAGGCGAGAATCGCTCAGGGATTCGATTATGTGGGAGCGCGGAGATGACGAAAAAGTCGGAATATAAGCCCGTTAAATTGCCTAAAGGCTATGTGCCATCGGATGACGAGCGGTTCATGAACCGTAAGCAGCAGGAATATTTTCGGCAAAAGTTACTTGTGTGGAAAGCAGACATTATTGATCAAACCAAGGAAACGGTCGCGTTTCTACAGGGCGAAAACGTATCCCATCCCGATCCGGCCGATACTGCGGCGGCCAATGCGGATCGTCAATTGGAGCTTCGAACACGGGACCGGCTTCGTAAGCTTGTCAATAAAATCGATAAAGCCATCCATAAGATTGAAAGCGGGACATATGGCTATTGTGAGGAAACGGGTGATCCAATTTCATTGAAGCGCCTAGACGCGCGTCCTATTGCGACGCTTTCGCTTGAAGCACAGGAAATGCATGAGCGAGATGAGAAGATTAAGGCGGGGTAGATTTCTTTAAAATGTCTTTAATGACTTGCGGCTTATCTGCGTAAAACTCTTTCAAAAATTCGATATCGGCCTCTCGTAGGTCTGTTTGGTCAAGCACCTGACGGGATCGCAAAAGCCTGACCCAGCCTTGTGGGTTGTCGGGATTGTCCTTTAACTTACTTGCGAGACTTTCGACCATGCTTTCTATCATGGCCTGTCGTTCCGCCCCTTCTAATTCTGCCGCTGCCGCAATATCGTCTTGAGTTGGACCGCTTGGTTTGTTGGCATAATAATCTCTGGCTTGCTCATATTCTTTGACAAAGCGGGGATGATTGTCAGACAATTTGGCCGCTTTTTCATAGGCGGCGATCGCATCTTGAGGACGATCTAGTCGTAAGAGTAGTCGCGCATAATAAAGCCAGCCTTGCGGATCATTTTTGCTTTCATTTTCAAGTCGGCGTTCCAATTCGGTCAAAAGCGCCGCATCGGATGGCACTGGGGCTTTCTCTATTTTTCGAACCTCTTGTTGTAATGCACCGTCTTTCGTAAGTTCAGGACTTCCCAGCCAAGAATAAAGACCAAAGCCGCCGAGGATAAAAAAGGCCGAAACCAAACAGATCAATCCCTTTGATGTGGGGCGCTCAGTGGGCTGCGTTTTATCCGTTAGCTCTAAGAGTTTGCGTTGCAGTGTGATTTTGCGTGTTTCTAATTCTGTATTAGGATTTTTCGCAATTTCCTCAGAGATACGGTCAATTTCTTGGGAATAAGCGGCAATGTCTGCATTATCTTCAATAGACGTGTTTGTCTTTGAAACCAAAGGCACGAGCAGAAACAACAACGTTGCCCACATAATAATGAGACAAATCACCCAAATCATGAAGGCTCTATCCTAGACTTTGAGCTATTGAACAAGAATTATCTTGGGCTTGCATTGCAATAAAGAGTAAGCGCCCTATATACAGCTGCATAAATAAAGGCCGAGTTGGTCGAATCAATCTTTATGCGGGGACTTATGTTCAACCTCATCATGCAAGCGAACGGCGGAGCTAATGCAGCTTTCGGGCAGTTTATTCCACTTATTCTCATTTTTGTTATTTTTTGGTTTTTTCTTATTCGGCCTCAGCAAAAGCGCATGAAAGAACATCGTACCATGCTCTCTGAGATCAAACGTGGAGACAATATTGTCACCAATGGTGGTCTCATCGGTAAGGTCACCAAAGCCACAGAAAGTGAACTGACGCTAGATTTGGGTAATGGCGTTAAAGTCAAAGCTATGCGCAGTATGATTGCGGATGTGAGAAATCGCACAGAACCCGCCAATGATCGGGAAGACAAGAAGAAGTAAAAGCCTAACTCTGATTACCAGTTCTGACTAACTAGGACATAATAATGCTCTATTTTTCCAAATGGAAAACCATACTTATCCTTGGGGCTGTCCTGCTCGGGTTTTTCTTTGCAGCGCCTAACGCTATGAATGCAGGTATGCGAGATAACATGCCGGGCATGTTTCAACGGACCATCAATCTCGGCCTCGACCTACAAGGCGGAGCCCATATGCTGCTCGAGGTGGACCTAGACTCGGTTCAAGAAAAAGAGCTCGATAATCAGCGTCAAAGCGCGCTGTCAGTGTTGCGTGAAGCTGACCGCATTCGAACCGAATTTGTTAGAGTAGATGGTCAGGCTGTTGTTGGCCGTTTCAGAAATGCTGGTGATGTTGAGAAAGGCATGAGTGCCTTGCAGGAATTAGCCGTGCCCGTTGATCCAACAAGCCTCTCGACCGCCAAGACAGTAAGAGTGCAACAGGCCGGGGAAAAAGATTTTAGCATAACAATCACACCGGAAAATATTGAAGAGATTAAAGACCGCACAATCGCGCAATCAATTGAAGTGTTGCGTCGGCGGATTGATCCCACGGGGACAACAGAAATGACACTCGCTAAAGAGGGCAGCGACCGTATCTTGTTACAAATTCCCGGCGCGAAAAATGTTGATGAGATCAAAGACAGGATCAATAAAACGGCCAATCTTAGTTTTCATATGGTGCATCCGTCCTCAAATGACCCGGCCGCTAGACAGATTGCTGTGGATAGTGGGCGTACGTCCCCAGGAACCGTCTGGTATGATCATCAGGAAGTCGGCGGCGAAATCGTCGACCGGCGTACACAGATTACCGGGGCCTGTTTAAAAGACTCCAGTGAAGGCCTTCACCCTGAAGGGGGATACCCGATCGTTAATTTCAGTTTTAACATTAAATGCGCTAAATTATTTGGACGGCTTACATCTGAGAATATCGGGCAGAGATTTGCTGTTGTTCTAGATGAGCAAATTATCACGGCACCCCGTATTAATGGCGCGATCACAGGGGGCTCAGGTTTCATCGAAGGCGGATTTACCAATGAAAGCGCCCAGGAATTATCACTCTTGCTCAATGCGGGTGCTTTGCCGGCTAAATTGGAAATATCCGAAGAGAGAACCGTTGGTGCCGAACTTGGGCAAGACGCGATTAATGCCGGTAAAATAGCTTCCATTATCGGACTTATTGGGGTCGGTTTCTTTATGTGGCTATCTTACGGGTTTCGGTTTGGGTCCATTGCGAACCTGGCTCTATTTACAAATATTGCCTTGATAGCGGGTGCCTTGTCTTTGTTGGGAGCCACGCTAACCCTACCGGGCATTGCCGGGATTATCCTGACGATTGGTATGGCGGTGGATGCCAATGTCTTGATCTTTGAGCGTATCCGTGAAGAAACCTATCTCGGTCGACCTCCGGTCAACGCGATTGATACCGGCTATCGTCGATCACTTGCCCCTATTTTAGATGCCAACATCACGACATTCATCGCGGCGATTACGCTTTACTTTGTTGGGTCAGGTCCCATTCGAGGCTTTGCGGTCACCCTCGCAATCGGGATTGTTATGTCGGTTTTCACGGCCGTCGTCTTTGCCCGTCTTTTAACGGCGACATGGTTACGTAACCGTCGCCCTAAAAGCTTACCGATTTAGGAGATCATCATGCGCGATATTTCTCTCGTTAAACTCCTACCAATTGAACCCAAGGTTCCGTTTATTTCCATGCGGGTGATTGCGGGGGCTTTGTCCGTATTGGCCATTATAGCGTCTATTTTTCTCTTCACCACGCGCGGTCTCAACTACGGGATTGATTTTACGGGCGGGACCGTCCTTGAGATTGACACAGGCGGCGCACCTCCACTGGAAGACATTCGGGGCGGATTAAATAGTTTGGGACTCGGGAATATCCAACTCCAGACCATTGCTGCTGAGCAAACATCGAGTATTTCGCACGAATTTGTACGAATATCGATACCATTACAGGATGAGGGCGAAGATGGAGCTCAAGCCCAGCAAAAAGCCCTCGCGGCGGTCACGGCTAAGCTAGAAGAAACTTTGCCCGGATTTGTCGCCGAAGAGGGTATTCGCGGTCAGGACGTGGTTGGATCAAAGGTGTCCGGCGAGCTTCGTCAAAAAGGTTTGCTCGCGATTTTAATCGCCTTGGGTATGGTGTTGTTTTACATTTGGTTCCGGTTTGAATGGCAATTTGCCGTCGGAGCCGTGATGGCGCTTTTCCACGATGTCTTGCTGACGATTGGGGTGTTTTCCCTCACACAGCTGGAATTTAACCTCTCAATCATAGCCGCGATTTTGACCATTGTGGGTTACTCACTCAACGATACGGTGATCGTCTATGACCGCATCCGGGAAAATTTGCGTAAGTATAAAAAGATGGCTTTGCCGGCTCTATTGAATTTGTCGATAAATGACACGCTATCGCGAACTATCCTGACTTCGATGACGACCCTGCTCGCTCTATTTGCGCTTTATGTTTTGGGCGGGTCCGGATTGCGCGGCTTTTCATTCGCGATGATTTGGGGTGTATTTGTTGGTACTTATTCGTCGATATTCGTCGCCTCGCCACTATTGCTCGTGCTTAAGCTTAAGCGCGGCATTAATACGGGCGGGGAAGCTAAAGACTAAATCGTAAACCTGATTTACCAATTTTGGCCCAGACACGGCCCTTGAACCGTGCAGCTTCTACAGGTCCCATCACAGAGCTTGGTGTGGAGTTTTGACTGTCACCTTTGAGATGTGCCTGACCATGGTCTATCCGGTCTAGGCGCTTAACGATACGACCGAGATCAGAATGCTCAACCAGATAAATTAAACCCGGCTTTAAAGGGCCGGGTTTTTTGATGAGAACATAATCCCCATCTTCAAGTGTCGGGGTCATGCTTGACCCCGATATTTTTATGATCCGAAAAATTGGACTATTCGAGAATAGGCTCGACGACTTCAACAGCTGGCGCATAAGGGCAAACGACACGGCGTGTTTTCTTGCCTTTCATGTCCCAGAAAATTTCTGAAAATTCGTTGCAAAGTTCAACCAGCTTTTCACCATCTTCTTTGTGAAGGTCTTGCTTACAGGCTGATCCAGCGACCATGATCGAATGGGCGAGGGCATGCACACCCGGATGGGCTTTGAGCTTATCGCCTTTCATAAAGTCACCCCAGATAACACGGACCTCATGTTTGACCAGTTCGGCCTGCTTTTCTTTCTCTGCTGTGTTACGTGCGATCTGCATAGCCAGACCCGTATCTGATAGCCCTTTGTCTTTTAAGCTTAAGAGAATGTCGATTTGGCGAAGTGTAGACACGGCGTGATACATGACAGTGCGCGCGTCATAAATTCCGCAAGGAATGTCACAATGAGCTGAGGCTGTTTCGATATTAAAAAATTTGTCTAACATGATATCTCCTTTACGCTTTGCGGCGGGAAAGTTTGACGATCAAACCAGCAACGATAACACCGCCGATGACCGCAAATAAGCTATGGGTTGGGCTTGAAAGCCAGTGAATAATATTGGCAACGACAGTTGCGGAATGATCACCTTCATGGGCGACGGCGGGCGCGGCGATGGCCGTAAAGGCTGTGATGGCCGCGAGTGATTTTGCAATTTTCATAAGACACCTCTTTTCATTAGTTTGCAAAGCTTATCAGATTGGCTTTTGACCGCAAGGATGCTTTGGCTTAAGCACGCGCAAATGTTGTCACAGCCTATGATAGATCGATTAAAAACGGCTGATCCGGACCGATATCGGGCCAGTCTGTTCGCGCCGAAAGACTTACGCGACAATTTACACCTGCTTTATGCCTTTCATTTGGAATTAGCCAAGGTGCCGGAGCTCGTGAGCGAACCCATGGTAGGAGCGATTCGCTACCAATGGTGGCGCGAGGCCATAGAGGAAATTTATAGCGGTGGGCCTGTCAGGTCACATGAAATTACGACACCGCTCAATCGCTTGCTGCTAGATAATAATATTCCCCGTTACTGGGTGGACCAGCTCATTGACGGTCGAGAGCGAGACCTTGATCCAAAACCATTTGCGGATATCAGTGCAGCGCAGGATTATTGCGATCAAACCTCCGGGGTTTTACTCAAGATGGCTGTAAAGCTATGTGAAGAGAATAATTCCGAGAGTGAAATTTACGAGACCTTAGGCCGAGCTTGGGGAATGACAGGTTTAGCCCGTGCTTGGCGATTTTACAAAAGCGGTATGCTGTCCAATATCGCGTATGAAGCTTTATTAGACGATGTGAAGTTAACGTATCGTCTTACTAAAAGTACCAAAATTTCAACACCAACTATTCCGGCCTGCGCCTATGTTGGACTTGTTCCGGGCTATTTAAAACGCATGAACAAACTCGACGTCATGGATGTGAATAGTAGATTGCATTATAGTGCGGTGGTCAAACACAGCCGAATGTTGAGGGTCGTATTAAGTGGTAAAATTTAATATCTCCACGTTTGACATCTCAATCCACGACGCCATTATGTAGAAAAAAATTAAGGGCAAGAGATATGAGCGAAGCCATAAGCGCCACCACAAATAAGGGTTTTTTAGGCTGGGTCGAGAGGACCGGTAATAAATTGCCTGACCCGGTATTTCTCTTCTTTTATATGATTTTGTTTTTGATGGCGGTTTCCATTATCTGTGCCTTGGCAGGTGTAACGGCTAGCCATCCGACACAAATGGATGAAAGTGGGAATACGCTTATACTTAAAGCTAAAAGTTTATTGTCGGGCGAAAATTTGCAAAAGCTTTGGGTCGATATGCCCAAAACCTTCACCCATTTTCATCCGATCGGCTATGTCCTTGTGGTGATGTTGGGAGCCGGGGTTGCTGAGCGGTCCGGATTATTTGCCAGCGCTATTCGCGCGGCCCTTCGTAATGCGCCGGCGGCTTTGTTAACACCCGTCGTCGCGCTCGTGGCTATGCTGTCTAACCACGCCGCCGATGCGGGCTATGTGGTCATGATTCCTCTTGCCGCGATTATATTTGCGGCTGCGGGACGTCATCCTTTAGCAGGGATTGCCTGCGGATTTGCGGGCGTCTCCGGCGGGTTCTCTGCCAATATCGCGCCTGGACAATTAGATGCCCTTCTCTACGGGATTACCGAAGCCGCCTATGAGACTAGCGCAATAGATGCGGGCTGGACGTCCAACATTGCTGGTAACTGGTGGTTTATCGCCGCGCTTTTGGTTATTTATCTTCCGCTTATCTGGTGGGTCACGGACAAAGTCATCGAGCCGCGTCTTGGCGAATGGACACCTGATAGTGACGGTGATGCGGTCGCTGCCGCCTTTGGTGAGGAGGATAAGCCGCTCACGCCAGAGCAACGCAAAGGCCTGCGGTGGGCATTATATGGATTAATCGGAGTGTGCTTGCTTTGGCTTATTATGACATTTGCCCCAGGTACGCCTTTGATTAACGAAGCCGCCTGTCCCGTTGCGGATGCGGAAGCGGGCCTATGCGCATCTGTTGCTAATTACAGCCCGTTTTTCCGTTCGCTGGTGGCTGGATTTATGATCCTATTCCTTGTCACAGGTTGGCTTTACGGCAAGGCTGCCGGCACGATTAAAAATCAAAAAGATCTCATCGATATGATGTCCGAAGCCATGAAAGATATGGGTTATTATTTGGTTCTGATGTTCTTTGCAGCTCATTTTGTAGCGATGTTTGGTTGGTCAAATTTGGGACCGATTTCCGCCATTCATGGGGCAGATGCTATTCAAGCCAGCGGCCTACCTATGCCAATTGTCTTGGGGCTTATCGTTTTACTGGCCGCTCTGCTCAACTTATTCGTCGGCTCAGCCTCCGCGAAATGGGCTTTGTTGGCACCCGTACTTGTGCCCATGCTCATGCTGCTGGGAATTAGCCCGGATGCCGCAACAGCCGTTTACCGTGTGGGTGACGGGGCAACCAATATTATCACGCCGCTTATGGTTTATTTCCCACTTGTGCTTGTTTTTGCCCAGCGTTGGAAGAAAGATTTTGGTCTCGGCTCGCTGACCGCCATGATGATCCCATATTCCATCTGGATGCTTATATCGGGCGTCATACTTGTGATGGTCTGGATTATGCTCGGGTGGCCATTTGGACCAGGTGCGCCTGCAACTATTGCGATCCCCGGGACATAAATGAACGCGGATATACTAAGGGTTTTTAAGCCCAGCTAAGAATGTCTTTTAGGGCGCGCTCGGACATAAGTCGTTTGCGATAGCGGGTTTTATTTTTGCCTTTGATACGTTTGCCGTCCGCATCTTTATATACGATGCCCTCAATCGGCGGGAGCAAGCCGTAATTTACATTCATAGGTTGGAACTTGGCTTTTGGGCCGTCCATGAAACCACCCGTGACATGCTCAACCAATGCGCCGAGCGCCGTCGTCTTAGGTGGAGGAGTTAGTGTTTCGCCTTTGGCCTGAGCCGCCGCCATACGGCCGGTGATCAGTCCAAGTGCCGCGCTTTCGACATAGCCTTCAACCCCCATAATTTGTCCAGCAAAGCGCACGTCTGGACGGGAGTTTAACTGCATTTGCGAGTTTAAAAGTTTGGGCGAATTGATGAATGTATTACGATGAATGCCGCCGAGCCTTGCAAAGACGGCTTTTTCTAGTCCGGGAATGGTTTTGAAGATCTCGGCCTGAGACCCATATTTCATTTTCGTCTGAAAGCCGACCATATTGTAAAGCGTACCCAGCGCATTATCTTGCCTGAGCTGAACAATAGCATGAGCCTTAACCGTCGGGTTGTGCGGGTTCGTCAAACCCACAGGTTTCATGGGGCCAAAGCGTAATGTCTCGGGTCCTCGCGATGCCATGACTTCTATGGGTAAGCAGCTTTCAAAATAGGGCGTGTCTTTTTCAAAGTCTTTAGATTCGGTTTGCTCGGACGTGACCAAAGCCTCGATGAAGGTTTCATATTGAGCTTTATCCAGCGGGCAATTGATATAGTCCGCCCCGTCGCCGCCCGGCCCTTTTTTGTCATAGCGGCTTTGAAACCAGGCTTTGTCAAAATCGATACTGTCTTTGTAAACAATCGGGGCGATGGCATCAAAAAAGGCGAGACTGTCTTCGCCTGTTTCCTTGAGAATGGCCTTAGCCAGATTTTCCGAGGTGAGGGGGCCTGTTGCGATAATAGTGTTGCCCCAATCTTTTGGTGGCAAGCCTTTTACCTCGCCATACTCGATTGTGATGTTGGGATGCTGTGACAGGATGGTCGATACCGCATCAGAAAATCCGTCCCGGTCGACGGCGAGTGCTCCGCCTGCCGGGAGTTTTGTCATATCCCCCATGCCCATTATGAGAGAACCGCATTGCCTCATTTCTTCATGGAGCAGACCTACGGCATTCCCATATTTGTCATCGGAGCGAAAAGAATTGGAACAGACGAGTTCAGCAAAACCTTCGCCTTGATGTGCCGCCGTCATTTTTGTTGGTCGCATTTCGTGAAGGATCACAGGCACACCCGCCTCGGCGACCTGCCAGGCGGCTTCTGATCCAGCGAGGCCGGCACCAATGATATGGACGGGTTTTGTCATGACGACTTTTGCCGAGCCCTATCACGTTCCAGGATAGGTTTTAAGAATTTGCCCGTCCAGCTTTGTTTGGATTTGGCGACCGTTTCAGGTGTGCCGACGGCCACGACTTCGCCTCCCCCATCTCCGCCTTCCGGGCCAAGGTCGATAATCCAGTCCGCGGTTTTTATCACATCGAGATTATGCTCGATGACGACCATGGTGTTGCCGCTCCCGACAAGTTCTTGCAGGACTTCTAATAGTTTTTCGACATCGGCAAAATGTAAGCCAGTGGTTGGCTCATCCAGAATATAAAGCGTACGGCCTGTTGCGCGTTTGGAAAGCTCTTTGGCGAGTTTCACACGTTGGGCTTCGCCTCCGGAAAGTGTTGTCGCTTGTTGCCCAACTTTAAGATAACCAAGCCCGACCCGTTGTAGCGTTACCATTTTATCACGGATAGACGGAACGGCTTTGAAAAAGTCAGCGGCTTCATCGACGGTCATTTGCAAAACATCCGAGATGCTTTTGCCCTTAAATTTAATCTCGAGGGTTTCGCGATTATAACGCCGCCCTTCGCATTGATCGCAGGTGACATAGACGTCCGGCAAAAAGTGCATTTCAATTTTGATGACACCTGCACCCTGACAGGCTTCGCAGCGCCCCCCTTTGACATTGAAGCTAAAGCGACCCGGTTTATAGCCTCGCGTTTTGGCTTCGGGGAGGCCCGCAAACCATTCTCTTATAGGTGTAAAGGCCCCCGTATATGTGGCGGGGTTAGAGCGGGGGGTTCGCCCGATAGGAGATTGGTCAATCTGAATGACCTTATCCATATGTTCAAAGCCTTCGGCCTTGTCATGCGGCATGGCGATATTGGAATTATTGTTAAGCTTGCGGGAGGCGGCCTTGTAAAGCGTTTCAATAGTGAGGGTTGATTTACCGCCGCCGGACACGCCAGTCACACAGATGAAAAGCCCCAGCGGGAATTCCACCGTGACGTTTTTGAGGTTGTTACCCCGCGCGCCTGTGATTTTAAGTTTTTTGGCACTGGGTTCCCTGCGGTGTTTGGGAAGTGCGATTTGTTTTTTTCCCGTGAGATATTTTCCGGTCAGGGATTTTCGCGATTTTTTGATCTTATCGGGTGTTCCCACCGCAACGACTTCACCGCCATTAACCCCCGCAAGTGGCCCCATATCGACAACATAATCGGCCGTTAGGATAGCGTCTTCATCATGCTCAACGACCAAGACTGTATTGCCCAGATCTCGTAGGTTTTGCAGTGTCTCGAGGAGCCTTGCATTATCGCGTTGATGTAAACCGATTGATGGTTCGTCGAGGACATAAAGTACCCCTGTCAGACCAGACCCGATTTGAGATGCGAGGCGAATACGCTGGGACTCCCCACCTGACAGAGAACCTGATCCTCGTCCTAATGTCAGATAATCCAAACCGACAGCGTTGAGGAACTGGAGACGGTCATTTATCTCTTTGAGGATACGTTCGGCGATTTCCATTTGCTTGGGTGAAAGTTCATCGCGCAGCGCTTGGAAGCGCGCGTCAGCATCGCGGATCGACATTTCACTGGTGACGCTGATGTCCATGTCGGCGACGCGCACGCAAAGCGCTTCAGGTTTTAGGCGTTTGCCGTTGCAGGCCTGACATTTGGCCGATAACATATATTTGCCAAGCTCCTCGCGCATCCACGAGCTTTCCGTTTCGCGGTAGCGCCGTTCTAGATTTGGGATCACCCCTTCAAACGGTTTGGTCGTTTCATAACGGCGCCCATCATCCTGATAGACGAATTTAATCTTTTGACCTTGTGTGCCGTAAAGCACGACGTTTTTGGCCCCGTCGGCCAAGGCTTCCCACGGGGTTTCAAGTTTAAACCCGTAATGTTTTGAGAGCGCTTTGAGCGTCTGCATGTAAAGACTGCTGGGGGTCTTTGACCAAGGCGCAATCGCGCCGCTGGCCAGCGTCTTGGCCTCATCGGGGACAACGAGTTGACCATCAAACTTGAGCTCGCGGCCCAGCCCGTCACAGGACGGACAGGCCCCATGCGGATTGTTAAATGAGAATAATCGAGGTTCGATCTCGGAGAGAGTAAAGCCGCTTTCAGGACAGGCAAATTTTTCGCTAAAAAGAACACGCTCCCCGCCGTCTGCTTTCTCGGCCACGGCCAATCCATCGGCGAGACGCAGCGCTGTTTCGATACTGTCGGCGAGGCGGGTCTCAAGCCCTTCGCGCACAACCACTCTGTCAACGACGACATCAATGTCATGCTTGTATTTTTTATCGAGCTCGGGCGCCTCTTCGATACGGTAAAACTCCCCGTCTATTTTGGCACGCTGAAAACCTTGTTTCATCAGCTCGGCGAATTCCTTGCGATATTCGCCTTTACGACCGCGCACGATAGGCGCGAGAATATAAAGCCGCGTTTCTGCGGGCAGGGCCATGACGATATCGACCATTTGCGAGACCGTTTGGCTTTCAATCGGTTTGCCGGTCGCCGGCGAGTAGGGAATTCCGACCCGCGCCCATAGCAGCCGCATATAGTCATAAATTTCGGTAACTGTGCCAACGGTTGAGCGTGGATTACGCGAGGTGGTTTTCTGCTCAATGGAAATAGCGGGGGATAAACCTTCGATGAGGTCGACATCCGGCTTGGATTGTAGCTCAAGGAATTGGCGGGCATAAGCCGATAAGCTCTCGACATAGCGGCGCTGTCCTTCGGCATAGATTGTATCAAAAGCAAGCGAACTTTTCCCAGAACCGGACAATCCCGTAATGACGATCAACTGATCACGGGGCAGGTCGACATTGACGCCTTTGAGATTATGCTCTCTGGCACCTCTGACACGTATGGTTTTCAAGCTTTTTGACATGGATGCGGATATCGAACTTTAGCCCCACATTTGCAACAAAAAATGTAGCCATTCCTGTCAAGTTGGCTAATTCGTAGCATTCCAATCAAAACATAATTGCTAGCCCGATCACAACGCCAATAAAGCCCCAGAAAATCATATTGACGAGAGACCGCAATATACCGCCGTCATCGCTAACGGATATATTCAAAGCCGATAATAGCACATTTCCCGGGAATAGAAATATGGCGGCAAGTATGCGTAAGAAGGTCATAAGCGATATCTAATTTATTTTGAGGTCAAAAAAAAGCCGCCCTCCGAACAGGAAGGCGGCATATAATTTATTACGCTGAGGTTAAGCGCTACCGCCTGCTACATCAAAACGGTCAGCATCCATTACCTTGGCCCATGCATCAACGAAATCGCGGATGAATTTTATATCGCTATCGTCTTGAGCATAGTTTTCAGCATAAGCCCGCAAGATTGAGTTAGACCCGAAGACCAGATCACAGCGTGTGGCGGAGAACTTTGTCTTACCGGTTTTGCGGTCTTTAATGGCGTAGCTGTTTTTACCTGTTGGCTCCCATGTGTTGCCCATATCTGTGAGGTTCACAAAGAAGTCGTTGGTTAGCGCACCCGGCGTCTCAGTGAAGACACCGTGTTTGCTGCCGCCATGGTTAGTATCCATAGCGCGCATGCCGCCGACCAATACTGTCATCTCATTAGCGGTCAGGCCTAGCAGCTGTGTGTGGTCCAGCATGATTTCTTCAGGATCTACGAGGAACTCGCCTTTGGCAAAGTTACGATATCCGTCTACCATTGGCTCGAGATATTCAAAGCTATCCGCATCTGTCATCTCGGCTGTGGCGTCGCCCCGACCCGGTGTGAACGGCACGGTGACCTTATAACCGCCGGCTAGAGCTGCGCGCTCGACGCCAACATTACCGGCCAAGACAATCACGTCAGCGAGGCTCGCGCCGCTTGCTTCTGAGATCGGCTCAAGGACTTTCAGGACTTTAGCGAGACGCTTTGGCTCATTGGCTTCCCATTTATTTTGCGGGGCCAAACGAATGCGTGCACCATTGGCACCGCCGCGCTTATCGGAACCTCGGAATGTACGCGCACTATCCCACGCGGTTGAAACCATTTCCTGCACGGACAGACCGCTATCGGCGATTTTTTCTTTCAGAGCTTTAACGCTGTAACGCTTATTGCCAGCCGGCATCGGGTCCTGCCAAATAAGGTCTTCATCCGGGACCCAAGGGCCAAGATAACAGGCTTTGGGGCCCATATCGCGGTGAGTCAGTTTGAACCAAGCGCGGGCAAAGGCATCGGAGAAATAGGCGTGATCATCACGGAATTTCTCCATATAGCTACGGTAGATCGGATCCACCTTCATCGCCATGTCGGCATCCGTCATAAGGATACGGCTTTTCTTGGATGTGTCATGAGCGTCGACGGGTTGATCGTCTTCGGCCACGCCGACAGGCTGCCATTGTTTGGCACCAGCGGGTGATTTTGTTTTCTCAAATTCATAGCCGAGTAGATAGTCAAAATATCCACCGTCCCATTTGGTCGGGTTTTTCGTCCAAGCGCCTTCTGGTCCGCCCGTTAGGGTATCATAGCCCGCGCCTTTTGGGTTGATCCAGCCAAAGCCTTGGTTTTCAAGACCAGCGGCTTCCGGTTCTGCGCCAAGTGTTGATGGGTCGGCATTACCATGGGCTTTACCAATGGTATGACCCCCAGCGACAAGCGCAGCGGTTTCTTCGTCATTCATCGCCATAGCTTTGAAAGTTTGGCGCACGTCAAGCGCGGTACGGGCCGGGTCTTGCTTGCCGTCAACGCCTTCAGGGTTCACGTAAATCAATCCCATCACAACGGCAGATAAAGGATTTTGCAAGCTCGTACGGTCGTCTTTGTCAGCGTAGCGATTTTCATCATCGGTCAGCCATTCTTTTTCGCTGCCCCAATAGGTATCTTTCTCTGGCGCGTAGATATCTTCACGACCAAAGCCGAAGCCAAATGTTTTCAGTCCGGTGGATTCGTAACCTAGTGTACCTGCGAGGATAATAAGGTCAGCCCAGCTGACAGAATTGCCGTATTTTTTCTTAACCGGCCAAAGCAGACGGCGGGCTTTGTCTAGGTTGGCATTATCAGGCCAGCTATTGAGAGGGGCGAAACGGATATTGCCTGTACCACCACCACCGCGGCCGTCGGCCAGGCGGTATGAACCTGCCGCGTGCCATGTCAGACGACCAAAGAGACCCGCATAAGTTCCCCAGTCGGCTGGCCACCATTCTTGGGATGAGGTCATGACGTCCATCATGTCTTTTTTGAGCTGCTTGAAATTTACTTTGCTAACAGCGGCGCGATAATCAAAGTCCGGATCCATTGGATTGGTTTTATTGTCATGCTGATGAAGGATGTCGAGGTTGAGAGTTTTTGGCCACCAATCCACGACAGATGTCTCGGTCGTTGTTGTGCTCCCATGCATGACGGGGCATCCGCCGGATTTATTATCTGCCATATCGTTATTCCTCCTAATACCTATGTGAATGTGTTGAATTTATAATACGTCCAAAGTACGTCAAATATCAACCCTGAGTCCTACTATGTAGAAAAATTATTCATTTGTATAATTGATATAATTCATGAAAACGATAAACGTAGGTTATGAATATACGAGATTTAGAATATATATGCGAGGTCGCCAATGTCAGACATTTTGGACAGGCTGCAGAGGCCTGCCATGTTAGTCAACCGGCGCTTTCAACGCAGATCAAAAAGTTAGAAAAAGAGCTTGGGGTGACCTTATTTGAGCGTGATAATCGATCTGTTCGTTTAACCGATATCGGTGAAGAGCTGGTGGATTTAGCTAAAGAAGCTTTATTGGTTATAGATCAAATGCGCCAACGCGCTGATAGTGCAAGAGATCCTTTTTCGGGCAAGTTTAGTTTAGGGTTTATTCCTACGATTGCGCCTTACTTGGTTCCACATTTTGTCAGTCAGTGCCGTACATCAATGCCTAAGCTTGATCTATTATTTCAAGAAGACATTACAGAGCGCCTCAATGGAGCCTTGCTCAGCGGTGACCTGGATGCCGCTATTCTCGCGACACCGCCAGAAAACCCGAAACTGGATGTTATTCGTCTTTATGATGAACCTTTCTGGGTTATATTTCCCAAAGGCCATTCGCTTCGGATGATAAAAGCGATCAGGACCCAAGATCTGCCGGTGGATGAATTATTGCTGTTAACGGAAGGGCATTGTTTTCGCGATCAGGCCATGGATGTCTGTGAACTAAATGCAGCCCCTGAGGCACAAGCTATTCGCGCAACGAGCCTTGAAACATTGGTCAATATGGTTGCGGCGGAGCAGGGGGTCACATTAGTACCCGCACTAGCGATTGGTACAAATTGGAGTACTAACGAAACGGTCGTAACCAAAAAACTCGAAGATCCCGAAGCTTATCGACGCATTTATTTGACTTACCGCAAGAGCTTCCCCCGTCAGGAACTTCTCAAAAATATCTCAAACCTTATTTGCGCAAATCTTCCTAGCAAAGCTGTTATCCTAAAATAAAAAACCCGCTGGAGAATATCCGCGGGTTTCAATTCCTATGCCTTGGTGATTAACTGGTAATGCGGAGCTGAACTAAGCTGCTCCCGATTTTCTGGAAAGCCTCATTCAACTCAGCCGCGTTTGTGGCGTTGAAGAAATTAGCCCCAGCTGAGGCGCAGCCTTCAAGCATGTTACGCGTTCTTCTATCATCAACTTCATACGCGATTGTGAAGACCTGAATGTCATCATCTTTGATGTTTTCACATATACTTTTCGTTGTACGATCAGCCTCACCGCGATTGGTCGCATTATGTAAAACACCGTTTTTAGAATTTTGGTTTTCACCGTCTGTCATCAAAATCAGAACTTTGTCAGTGGTTCTGGTCTTTGTTATAGCGGCTTCTGTGAGGGGTTCATTATTGTCTAAAGCCCGCCATCCCCAAGCTAAGCCAGAGGGAATATAAGTTTCACCATCAGCTTTAAGAGACGAAATAGTATTTTTAACGGTGTTTAAATTTGTTGTAAGCGGTCTGATTTCGGTGCCGCACTCAGCTTGGTGCTCGAGTAGTCCAGGAATACGCCGACTCGCAAATTCTACACGCTCATGATTAGGTGCGAGACGTGAACCCACGCATCCTTTCCATGTGACAGTTTCAGTGACCGTGCGAGCAGGCCCACGAACTACGTCACATACGCGTCGTGTGCCATTGACAGTCACACCGTCACGCGTGGTTGTTCGCGCGACTGTACGGCAGTTTGTCCGCGAAACAACATCGCGTCTTTGTCGTGTCACAACCTGATCAGCGGGGACATCCAACCAATTAGCATTTCTACGTGAGGTTCCAACATTTACATATTGCGCGAAAGGAACGACTGATACTCTGAGATTTTCGTTCTCAAACGTGTCCAATGTATCAACTAAGTTGTTCGCAGCTGATTTTAAGGAGGTTAATTTTGAACCATTCATTGAGAAGGTTGTGTCGAGGACCATGGCAATATCTACTCCATTATTCGCAAATAGAGCACTTGAGCTGGCATTTACGTCAATATTATCCCGTCCTAAAAGACGTCCAAAGGAGGTGGCGACTTTGTTGGAGGCAACAACTGTGATTTCATCGCCGTTACGATCGATGCGATCCACGACGACATTTGCAACTGAGGCTCCCGGAAAAGACAGTTGCATATATTCTTGAGCGGCTGAATTTAAATCTGCTTGAGTCTCAAGTTCGCCGCGTGCGGCCATAAGCGCAAGAGCATCTGTGGTATCTTGGAGATTTTGACGATGAGAATAGGCGTTGGAGAGATCAATTGCCACGGCCATGCCGCCAAGA
The DNA here is from genome assembly GCA_964587545.1 of uncultured Caulobacterales bacterium. Taxonomy (GTDB): domain Bacteria; phylum Pseudomonadota; class Alphaproteobacteria; order Caulobacterales; family Maricaulaceae; genus JACOMS01. The sequence goes on from CAZPLJ010000022.1 coordinate 22,634, forward strand.
AGTACTGCCATTGAAAGGGCTGTCATTATGGCGAAATTACCCTTTTCATTTTTTTGAAAACAAGTCGCTGCTGATAGAAGTTTGTTTTTGATCGATGTCATGTCGTTTCTCACAAATTTGAACATTTCGTTCGGTTTCGCGAGAAGCTGTGCAGATATTCTGCCAATAGGCGAGAAGTGTATCAGAATAATAAAAAAGCCCAATTTTATGGTTAATCAAAGATTAAATCGGTGCTTATTTGGCAATTCTCATCATCTGTAATTCTATTTAGACAAGAATCTTGATAAAATTACTCTGTTTGAATGATAATAATTTGGTCATTCGTTTTATACTGATACCGACCAAATTCGCTCAAGCGGCGACAATTTGCTCCATAATTTCATATCTTATGGCTTCGCATTTCTCCCAATAGCGTTTATAGACAAGTTCAATTAAACGAGATTCATAATGGTACAACTCAGTCTTCCAAAAAACTCAAAGCTTACGGCGGGTAAAAATTGGCCGGTTAAATCGTCCGGTGGTCGGTTAAGAACCTTCAAGATTTATCGCTATGACCCCGAAGGGGGAGGACAGCCCAGCTGGGATAGTTATCAAATTGATCTGGACGATTGTGGGCCCATGGTTTTGGACGCCCTGTTTAAGATTAAAAATGAAATTGATCCAACATTAGCTTTCCGTCGTTCTTGCCGCGAAGGGGTGTGTGGTTCATGTGCGATGAATATTGGTGGTCGCAATACGTTGGCCTGTACGAAAGCCATAGAGGACTTATCCGGCAAAGCTATAACAATCTCGCCATTGCCACATATGCCTGTTGTGCGCGATTTGGTTCCAGATCTTTCACAATTTTATAAACAATATGCCTCGATTGAGCCTTGGCTCCAGACAACCTCTGTTGAACCTGATCAGGAATGGGAACAAAGCGTTGAAGATCGAGATAAGCTAGACGGCCTTTATGAATGTATATTGTGCGCGTCTTGTTCAACAAGTTGCCCGTCTTACTGGTGGAACGGGGATAAGTATTTAGGACCAGCTGCGCTTCTACAGGCTTATCGTTGGTTAATTGATAGTCGTGATGGATCAACACAAAAGCGTCTGGATGATCTGGAAGACCCATTTAAACTTTATCGCTGTCACACGATTATGAATTGCGCCAATGTCTGCCCCAAGGGTTTAAACCCCGCCAAAGCAATTGCTGAGGTCAAAAAGATGATGGTCGGCAGATAATCTTATAAGGCTTCAACCACATTGCGGATAAGGGCTGTTGCCTCATCGGCATTCCTTGGAAGTGTTTCAGGATCAATTTCCTTGCCAAAGGTCATCCTGAATGACTGTCCCTTCTTATTTAGAAGCTCATGGAACAAGGTGATATCGCGAAGCTCCGCATTGGTCCATGAGAAAAGATAATACATCAATGAGTTCCGCGCCTTGATTTTCAGGGGTATAACCGGGGCGTCATATTTACGTGCAATCATAGCGGCCGAACTTTCCCATTCTTTATCAATAAGTCCAGTCAAACGCAGTTTGGCTAATCGACCAGATGGAAAAATGACTATGGCTCGTCCCTCGCGAAGAGCATTTCTGATATCTAATAATGTTTGCTTGGACTTAGGCTGGCTACGTTTTTCTTTCACCCATTCAACAGGGATAATAATATCCTCGCCTTTTGGGATAACGCGCAATGCGTCCGCATTGGCGAGAAAGACGTGATCTGGGCGTCGGTCCTTAATTGTATCAAATACGGCCACGCCGTCAGCTAAGCCCGTGGGGTGATTGGCGATAATAATACAGCGACCGCTTTTGGGGATGTTTTCAATCCCGGTTATATTCAGCTTGGGCTTTAGAATGGCGGATACATATTCGAACGCATCTCGTCCTTTTTTATCGATAATCGCGTCTGACATTTTTACGGCGGCGTCATAATTCAGCGCTCGATATAGCCATGGTTTGATAAGTGGAAATAATCGCTTACGCGACATCAGCTTAGTAGCTCTCTCAGCAATCAGTTCTTCGACAATATGCATCGTAATTATTTTCGATTCCTATTTGAGTTATGTCAATGATGGCTATAGGTGCAATTCGTCAATTCATTCATAAGGCCAAGGTAATGTCAAATTCTCCGGTTAATGTTCTATTCCTTTGTACAGGAAATTCTGCGCGATCAATTTTGTCAGAAGCCTTATTAAATGATTTGGGTGCTGCCAAGTTTAAAGCTTTCTCGGCAGGAAGCCAGCCCAGTGGTCAACCTCATCCGGACGGGCTTGCAGAATTGGAACGTCGCGGTCACGCCACGCATAGTTACCGCTCTAAGAGCTGGGATGAATTTGCAGCCGATAATGCCCCTGTCATGGATATCATTGTAACCGTCTGTTCCAGTGCGGCCGGTGAGGTTTGCCCCGTTTGGCCTAAAGTTAAGGGGCAAAAGCAAATTACTGTGCACTGGCCCGCTGATGATCCGGCGCATATTGAACCGCTAGAGACACGTAAGCTCGCCTTTTTGAATGTCTATGATTTATGCAAAGCACGAATTGAGGCGCTCATAAACCTCACAGATGAGGAACTGAAGGATAAAAAGGTACTACAAGCTATTTCAGATATTCAGGCATAAAAAAACCGCCCATTGGGCGGTTTAAAAACTTGGGTGTTATAATAGGATTATGACATCCACTCTTTAAGCTTCTTAGCTGCCCACTCGCGGCCACCAAGACCGAAAGCTAAGGCTCCGCCAACACCGGCTGCAAACGCTGCTGCACCAAGTGAGTATTTAAACGCAGTATCCACAATCTCTTGGCCTAGGCCCATTTGCGATAAACCCATGAAAGCGACGAGGATAATTGTTACATACTTAATAACACGTCCAGCTAGATCGCCAGATGTCTGAGTAACGATACCTGAGATGAAGTTAGCGATGAATAGGCCAGCTCCGATAATCACGGCACCAAGAGCCACACGACCACCGATTTCCAACAATGAGTTGAAGATGTTGGTTAGCTCAGGAACACCCAAGGCACTCATAGCGGCGGTTAGGCCGATTAGTACCATGCCCGCAAATGCGATCGTACCAATTAGCTGTGATGGCACGAAAGATGGGCTACCAGATCCGTCAAGATCGGCAATGGATGAAAGTGAATTATCTATACCCAGAGCAGGTAATGTATTTTTGGCTAGGTTAGAAACAAATTTTCCGATGTAAACGGCTATGCCAAGAATAACTCCAGCAATAATAATCTTCGGAAGATAGTTAAGCACTGTATCTAACATTGAAGAAACTGGAGCCGAAATTGTTTCGATGCCAAGTGCTTCAACAGCAGCAACCCCAAAGAACAACAAGATCAATCCAGCGATTAGACCGCCCAGTGCTTTTGGTAGGCTTGCACCTGATGTTTCTTCAGTTAAGCCTGCTTTTGCAACAAGTGTGTCGACTTGAGCGGCTTCAAGTGAGCTTTGAGTAGCTTCTTTACCAACTTTGGCAACAACACCGCCAATAACGAGAAGAAGTATAGCACCTAAAAGATTATCACCGTAGCCAAGAATGTTATCCATCATGCCTGTCAATGGTTCAAGAGGCTCTTTGAGTTGTGGGAACTGACCAAGTGCCATCAAGATAACGATGAGCATGATCACCCAGAAAACAGCTTTACCGACAGATTTACCGATATTTCCACCTGTAGAGCGGGCTTTTTTACCAATGCCCGTCTTGTTGATACCGCCTGATACTAGACCTCTGGCGATATTCGCAATCACCCAACCGACGAGTACTGTTATAGCCGCGACAATAAATGGTGTTAAAAATTGTAGCTGATCAGGTAAAAACTGACCGAGCGAGTTAGACACTTTGTCCATAAAGGAATCCTCCATAAATATTAAAGGCTTCCCATGAAGCCCCCCTAGACGCTCACTGCGCCATTAATTAACAGATAGTTAATGTAACCTATACTGAACATGAACAAAAGCCTTTATTTGATCTGATATGAAAGCATGTTAGGGCAGGGGCATGAAGCGGGCACCTATACGCAATCCACGACTCTTTTTTATAGTTTCTATGACAGTTTTTATACTGTTAGGGGTTGCTATATTAATAAACTAACGACTTACTTGAATGACTAAAATTATTGATATTCTCCAAGCCAGTATTGATGATGGCGATCTCGCCCGCGATGAGGCGCAAAACATGGCCGTGGAAATGCTGGATGATCTCCTGGACCGATTGCAAGGATATCATATCAAGCGCAATATATTGGGTCGACGTAAATCCGCGCCGATTGGCCTTTATATGTGGGGCGGGGTTGGACGAGGTAAATCCATGCTGATGGATTGGTTTTTCGATCTTGTTCCGCAAGACCAAAAAAAGCGCGTGCATTTTCATGCTTTCATGATTGATGTGCATAAACGTATAGGTGCTTGGCGTAAACTCGATAAGACGGGACGCCGAACCCATGAAAATCACGTGAGAGGGGCCGGCGATGATCCCATAGCCCCAACAGCGAAAGGCATTGCCAGAGAAGCTAATATATTATGCTTTGATGAGTTTCATGTAACCAATATTGCCGATGCGATGATTTTAGCCCGTCTATTTGGAGCTTTATGGGAAAGGGGCGTTGTTGTTGTCGCGACATCTAATCGAGAACCCGAAGGACTATATAAAAACGGTCTAAATCGTCCGCTCTTTGAGCCCTTCATTGATTTGATGCAAAAGCATATGCTTATTCACGAGTTCGCCGGGGAAACGGATCATCGATTACGTCAGCTAAAAAAAGCACCCGTTTATTATAGCCCGTTGGGAGCTGAAGCGGACGCAGGTCTTCAAACGGCTTGGCGGCGCCTGACAGGTAATACGAAACCGGGGCCGACGGTGCTCTCTGTTCAGGGGCGTGAAATCGTCCTTAATCGCACGGCGTCAGGCACGGTATGGACGGGGTTTAACAGACTATGTGGTGAAGCTTTAGGCCCGGCCGACTATCTTGAGCTTGCTCATAACTTTCAAACAGTCATTTTGGAAAATGTGCCTAAAATGGGAAAAGACAAACGCAATGAAGCCAAGCGGTTCACGACCCTAGTCGATGCACTTTACGAAACAAAGACAAAATTGATCATGAGCGCCGAAGTTCAGCCCGAAGAACTCTATATAGCGGGGACAGAGAGCTTCGAGTTTGAACGCACAGCAAGCCGGTTGTTTGAAATGCAAAGTGAGGCCTATTTGGGGGCCAAACGGGACTGGTCTAATCAAGAGTGATTTATCGTTATTGACGCTTGCGTTTTTTCAAGGCTTGGCTTATACGCCCGCACGGAATTTGAAGATTCCTGTGACGCCGCCATTTGGGCGGCTATTTTCTTAAGAATTATGTCGCAGGAAGGGCATTAGCCCAGAAATATAAGGATAAAGACGATGGCAGACATTTGTTTAGACGTCGAAGTCAGAGAAAATACAGGTACCGGACCAGCTAGAGCCGCGAGAAACTCTGGTGCCGTTCCGGGCGTGCTTTATGGTGGCGGGAAAGATCCAGTTGCTATTTCCGTGCGTCAAAATGAAGTTTTAAAAGCTATTAATTCAGGAAATTTCCTCTCAAATATGATCGAAATTTCCCACAATGGTGAAAAACAGAAAGTGCTAACTAAGGATGTTCAGTTTCATCCTGTCAGCGATATGCCGGTTCATGTCGATTTTTATCGCGTTGAAGCCGACACAATCATTGAAGTTGAAGTGTCTGTTATCTTTAAAGGTGATGAAGTCGCTCCGGGTATTAAACGCGGCGGTATTTTGAACGTCGTGCGCTATCAAATTGAAGTAAAGTGCCCAGCTGGATCTATTCCTGATAATATCGAAGTTGATGTGTCGAACATGGACATCGGTGACAGTTTACATATTTCTGAAGTGACGCTTCCTGAGGGTGTAACCCCGTCAATTGATGATCGCGACTTTACGATTGCTACGGTTGTTAGCTCTCGGGCCTCTAAAGAATCTGATGAGGACACCGAAGAGGGTGCTGTTGATGGTGAAGCGGCTGAAGGTGAAGCAGCTGCTGAAGGTGACGGCGAATAATTCGCGCGCTGCTATCTCGGCTTTTTACTAAGCCAGAGCCTGATATTATGTTTCTCTGGGTTGGACTTGGAAATCCCGGCGGCAAATATGCCGGGCATCGCCATAATATTGGTTTTATGGCGATAGATGCTATCGGTGATGACTACCATTTTTCATCTGAGAAAAAAAACTTCAAAGGGTTGATACGTGAAGGTACAATTAGCGTTGAGGGTCGGCCTGCCAAAATTCTCTTACTAAAACCAACGACATTTATGAATGAATCGGGTCATTCTGTCAGAGCGGCCATGAATTTCTACAAAATTTCTTTGGATAAGGTGGTCGTATTTCACGATGAGCTTGACATCGCGCCCGGTAAATTTCGCCATAAATTAGGGGGCGGTATTGCGGGCCATAACGGCCTTCGCTCGATCAAACAGCATTGCGGCGGGGCGGATTTTCATCGTATCCGTATGGGAATTGGTCATCCGGGGCACAAAGATAAAGTCTCCGGCTATGTCTTGTCTGACTTTGCCAAGTCTGAACTAAACACGCGTGATGATATGCTCAATGGTTGCGCTAAATATGCAGATCTTCTTGCGGATGAAAATTTTGAACTCTATCAGACCCGCATATCCGAATATATTAGAGGCTAGCCATGGGATTTAAATGCGGAATTGTTGGATTGCCTAATGTCGGAAAATCGACTTTGTTTAATGCCTTGACCAAAACGGCAAACGCACAGGCGGCCAATTATCCCTTTTGTACCATCGAGCCTAATGTCGGTGATGTTGCTGTTCCTGAAGCCCGGCTTGATAAAATTGCCGAGATAGCGGGATCTGCCCAGAAGATACCGGCGCGCATGAATTTCGTCGACATTGCGGGCCTTGTTAAAGGCGCGTCTCAAGGGGAAGGGTTAGGCAATCAGTTTCTCGCAAATATTCGCGAAACCGATGCCATCATTTATGTCCTGCGTTGTTTTGAAAATGAGGACATAACCCATGTCGACGGGCGCATTGATCCATTAGCCGATTATGAAACGGTCGAGACAGAGTTAATGCTGGCTGATCTTGAAAGTCTCGAAAAACGCAAAGGTGGTCTAGAGAAAAAAATCAAACAAAACGACAAAGAAGCTCTCCAGACGATGGCGCTTATTGAAAAGGCAATTGCGGCTCTTGAAGATGGAAAGCCTGCTCGCGCCTGCGAAATAGACGAAGATGATGCCAAGGCGTGGAAGATGCTCCAGCTCTTAACCTCCAAGCCGGTACTTTATGTGGCCAATGTCGACGAAGCGGCCGCCGCTGATGGGAATGATTTTTCGGCCAAGGTATTGGCGCATGCTGACGCTGACGGCGCGCAAGCGGTTATTATATCAGCCCAAATCGAATCTGAGATGGCTATACTCGAAGACGAGGAACAGGCGGAATATTTGGAAGCTATTGGCCTCACCGAGCCGGGCCTTAACCGGCTTATTCGATCTGGTTATGCGCTGCTGGGCCTTAAGACCTATTTCACCGCAGGGCCGAAAGAGGCAAGGGCTTGGACCTTTCAAGAGGGATGGACGGCGCCAAGATGTGCTGGAGTCATTCATGGCGATTTTGAAAAGGGATTTATCCGGGCAGAAACCACAGCCTATGATGATTATGTCTCTTTAGGTGGTGAGCAAGCCTGTAAAGAAGCTGGCAAGGTCCGACAGGAAGGCAAAGACTATCTGGTTAAAGACGGCGACATCATGCTGTTTAAATTCAACGTTTAGGTTTACGCAATCGGCCAAGGGGCCTTTCTTTTAAGGACGCTTACTTTATCGCCGGTATTCAACCGACCCTTATTGCGTGGAATTGCATTCCACCCAAATAAGACACCTATGACACGCTTATAACCAGACTTTCTTAATACGTGCAAAGCCTCTAATGACGTCTGCTCTTGTGACACGCCTGTCATCTGATCTAAAGTGATGACGCCACAACGCGTACAGGGTTTGACGAGATCTAGTACCACGTCACCGATTTGTATGGTTGCCCAGCGATCGTCGGCCCAGCTCTTTGAGCCTTCAATCACGATGTTGGGGCGAAAGCGGCTCATGGGTATGGGAGTGTCACCTGTTTGAATAATATGTTCGTTGAGCGCCTCTAACGAGGCGGATGTTGTTATGAGTATAGGGTATCCGTCTGCAAAACTCACGGGCCCGTCACCCCATTCGGAATCAGTCTGGCGATCGGCATTATCATCCATATAGGCCAGACTTAGGTTTTCCCCGAGCCATTCAGATAAAGCCGAGTTTACATTATCATCGCATATGAGCGCATCCACATGCGAGCTCCAGACTTGGACATTTGCGCGTGTTTGGATGGGTTGTTTTACCAAAATATTTTGTGCGCCAAGTTTTAACTCAAGTCCGTCCGCCCTTGGCAAGGCAATAAGTTGAGCGAGTTTGGGATGGCTACGTTGTGTGATAAATATGCCATGCTCATCCACTATCATCCAGCGACGATCATCCACGAGTCCACGCGCTTCGACGGCTGATGTTTCTAAGTCTATCCCTCGTCCCGATTTGACAGGGTAAATATGTAATGAGCTGATACGCATATCTCAAAGCGTAGTAAGAATTTAGGTGTTTAGCTGCAAGCTCTTTGATTAACTTGTAAAAAAGGGTGAGACCAAACCTCACTCATATGAATTGATCATTTGTTAGATTTTTCTTTTTGCGATTTTTTCTTCTTCTTCTTTTTCTTTTTCATTTTTTTCTTTGAAGATTTGTCAGCATTAGCTGATTTCATAGTTTGTTTCTTATCCGCATCGGCTTGGACTTTAACCCTATCAACGGACAAATGATTTTTAGCCGTAGCGAGGCTAGGTGTTGCTACAGCCATCAACGCAACCGCTAATAATTTTAAAGACTGTTTTTTGAAATCAAACATATAACTTACCCATATCGCAATGAGTGAGCAGAATAACAAATATGTCTTCTTAACCGCTTACTAAATGTCTTTACCAAAAGGTTAATTTGAGCTCGTGCTAGTGCCCCTCAAAAGCAACAAGAGCCGTGACGGGTATTCCCATATTTGCAATCTTATCGGCACCCCCTAGATCAGGGAGATCAATGACAAAAGCGGCACCTAAAATATCTGCGCCCGTTTTGCGCAATAATAGGGCGGCGGCTTCGGCGGTGCCGCCAGTGGCGATTAAGTCGTCAATAAGTAAGACTTTATTTGCTTCGCCGACCGCGTCGGCATGGAGCTCTAGTGTATCTGAGCCATATTCAAGCTCATAGTCTTGGGTATATGTCTTATAAGGTAATTTACCTTTTTTGCGGATGGGGACAAATCCGGCTCCAAGCTCTATCGCGACGGCCGCGCCAAAGACAAAGCCGCGCGCATCAATACCGGCCACATAATCAAGACCTTTATCCCGGTAAGGATCGGCCAGTTGTTTGATACTTTCAGCAAAGGCTTTGGGGTTGCTCATCAATGTGGTGATGTCCCGAAACATTATACCGGGCTTAGGAAAATCAGGGATTGTCCGAATTGTGTCTTTGATGTTCATAATATTTACCTATTCACCGCATCTGTTTCTGGCAAGATATGTTCTTCGACAAATGCCATAGCTTCCCATTCTTGAAAGACCGGATCGCTCATTAATTCTGAGATATAGGTATCGGCGCGACGGGACCTCGGCAGATCATAGGAAGTAAAACGCGTGGCGACAGGCGCGTAAAAGGCGTCGGCTATACTCCAGCCGCCGAAGAGAAATGGTCCGTCATGTTTTTCAAGACACTCACACCACATTTGATCTATTTCTGCCGCGTCGTCTAAACAATCTTGAGGGACAGGTTTGGATGTGCGGCGTCTTAAATTCATGGGGGCTTCGCGCCTTATGGCTTCAAATCCCTCATGCATTTTATGCACGACCTCTTGGGCTTTCCCTTTGTCTTTAGGGTTGCTTGGCCAAAGATTGGGGACGCATTGGGCCGCAAATTCCGAAATGGCTAAACTATCAGCTATGATGTCATCATTGACCCGTAAGGCAGGCACGGTCCCAGCGTCTGAAATAGCCAAGAGTTTTTCTTTATATCCTGGAATATCGAGATCCACCATCTCAGTGTCAAATGGAAGCTCGGCTTTGGCTAGCACAAGCCACGCTCTGAGTGACCATGAGGAATAATTATAATTCCCAATATAGAGTGTCATAGGTGCCATCGTTAAATTTTGTCCCAGTCTAAAATTGTTTTTGGTACTCCCAACCGTCTCGTGTTGCCACAAGTCGGCGACGTGGCCCAGGCAAGTCTAGGTCACATGTATCAAATCCGGCGTCAGGTTCCCAGAGCGTTACAAAACCTGAATCTCCGCGATGAAATTTAGTTTCAAATATTTCATCATCCATCAACGAAATAGCTTCGAGCGCTTTCGTCACATTATTGAATTTTGATATCTCAAATAATGATACGAATGTCGGAGGCATTATGGGTAACTTAGGGTCTGGCGCGGATCTTACGACCGCTTTCGGACACACCCAGCGGTAGTCGTGTATTTCACCGTCATCGATTTTCACGGGGGCGTCAGGCGCAGGCGCGATAAAAAAGTCAGTGGAAAACCGCCGTTTCTCCTCAACGGGTGGGATCCAGCGCGATAAGCTAACAAGCTGATCTTTAGATATGCTCAGTCCAGTCTCTTCTTTGGTTTCGCGACAGGCCGTTGATTTTGGCGATGTATCAGCATCATCAACCCGCCCTCCTGGAAAAACCCAAATGCCTCCGAAGGCCTTGAGGCTCTTATTACGCCGGAGCATTAAAGTTTCCAATCCCGCCTCGCCGTCCCTGATCAGGATAACAGTCGCGGCCGGAATAAGTGGCGCTGTTTCAGATGAATCCATGCAGCAGGTTTAATGCAAACGCATAAAACTACCAGATGTTTATTATGTATAATTTATTGGCAAATGCCTTGATGGATAACGGTGAAATCATCACGGCTGGCTTCGCACGCGTTGCCAAATGTTTGGCGTACAGGGTTACAAGGCAACGTTACACATTGAACAATCTGCTCGGCGCATACTGGTTCATACACCATAGGGCAGGAAATTTGTTCTTGAGCCGGCATTGAAATTATTGGCCTTTGATCCGACTTAACTGCGGGCTGGTCTTGTTGTGGCCAATGACCTGACCACCAAGGGGCTTTGGTATGGGTTTTTGTGACACATGTCGGCCCGTGTGTGGTTTCAACGCAAACATTGCCGTGAGCGCATAATGTACTCGCGCAAGTTTCTGATGAATGCGGGGTGCAAATCGGTCCTGCCGAAGTGTCCAGACATTGTCCTGCACATAGCATGTTTGCGCATGATAATTGTTGTTGTTGCGGAATTTGATCTGGTCGCAATGGTTTTGCATCAGCTGCGGCTAAAAAGACGAACATAGCCGAAATTATCACACATAACATTCTCATGTTAACGCCATTATCCGATCAAGTCTGAATATAGGCTGAGCAATTTATTCATCTGCGGCAATCTTGCTCATGGAAAAGCTGTGAACCACTCCCATTTATTTTAAGAGAGTGAGGTGCTATGTTGGCGACGAATATTAAGCCGCGTGAAATCGATCACAACCGGGCCATAGATATTCATATAAGTCCCGTCACGATGAGTGATAAAGTTGCATATTCTTTCGTGAGATTCTTACGGTTTTTTGCCGATAAATTCTTTGCGAAACGCTATGGTCATCGCGCCGTCGTTCTCGAAACTTTAGCAGCGGTTCCGGGTATGGTCGGCGGGCTGTGTCAGCATCTGACAGCTCTTCGAAAAATGCGTGATGATGAAGGCTGGATACGCATATTACTCGATGAAGCTGAGAATGAACGTATGCATCTCATGACATTTATTGAAATTGCGCAGCCAAACTTGCTTGAGCGCCTCTTAGTCGCCGTCGGGCAGTTGCTTTTCTATAATGCCTATTTTTTCCTCTATCTTATCGCACCTAGAACAGCGCACCGCGTTGTCGGTTATTTCGAAGAGGAAGCGGTGATTAGCTATACGCAATATCTGGAAGAAATTGACGCTGGGAGACATGAAAATGTCCCGGCGCCGCAAATCGCGATTGATTATTGGAAACTCCCAAAAGATGCGACTTTACGTGATGTCGTCATCGCGGTGAGGGCCGATGAAGCGGAACATCGCGATGTTAACCATCGTTTTGTGGATATATTGGATGAGCGCTGTATAGTCGCGTAAATTTTACTTGGAAATGGTAGGCCTGTCCTATAGTTAGCTTTCCAAATAATCCTTCAAGCAATTGCTTAATTCAAGCTGACACACGCATCATCTGACATTTTATAAGGTTGAGAGACATGGCAAAGACAACACCCGATATTATTTACACTATTGTTGATGAAGCGCCCGAGCTTGCGCGCAATTCCTTATTGCCAATCATTCAATCTTTTGCTGGCGCGGCCGATATTTCGGTTGAGACGCGCGATATCTCTTTGGCGGGGCGTATCTTGTCGCTCTTTCCTGATCTTCTCTCAAAAGAACAGCACGTGTCTAATGATCTCGCGGAGCTAGGTGTTCTTGTAAAAACGCCGGAGGCGAATGTCATCAAGCTTCCTAATATTTCTGCCTCTGTACCGCAGCTACAAGAAGCCATCGCCGAGCTGCAATCGCAAGGCTATCCCATTCCTGATTATCCCACCGACCCGAGGTCAACCAAAGAAAATGCTGTTCGCGCCCAATATGACAAGATTAAAGGTTCCGCTGTGAACCCTGTATTGCGTGAAGGTAATTCAGATCGCCGCGCGGCAAAAGCAGTAAAAGCCTATGCAAGGCTTAACCCGCATAAAATGGGCGAGTGGACGAAGGATAATAAAACGACTGTCGCGTCCATGCCCGGTGATGATTTCTTTGCCAATGAAAAATCCGTGACGATTTCTTCTTCCCAAGCGGGCGGCGCCAAGATTATCTTCACAGACAGCAAAGGCAAGAAAACGACCCTAAAAGACGGCCTATCCTATGAGGAAGGAACCATTGTCGATGGCACCTTCATGTCCGCCAAAGCCTTACGTGCCTATATCAAAAAAGAAGTCGAAAGCGTTGAGCCGGATGTGCTTTTCTCTGTCCACCTAAAGGCCACAATGATGAAGGTCTCAGACCCGATCATCTTTGGACATTTTGTGTCGGTCTATCTCGAGGACTTCCTTGCGAAACATGGCAGCAAAATTGATTTCAATCCTAACTCAGGCATCGGTACGCTAGAACAGCTCATCGCGGGCAATGCGGAGATGGAAGCTGACCTTAAAGCTGCGCTTGCCGCCCGGCCACCGCTCTATATGGTGGACTCCGATAAAGGTATTACCAACCTACATGTGCCCTCTGATGTGATTGTCGACGCCTCTATGCCCGCCGTTATAAAGGCTGGTGGGATTGGTTGGGGACCTGACGGTAAACCCGCCAATACAAAATGCTGTATCCCGGATAATAGCTATGCGCCTATCTATGATGAGACAGTCAATTTCTTCAAAGAAAATGGCAAGCTTGATGTGACCACCTGTGGTGCCGTTTCCAATGTCGGCCTAATGGCGCAAAAAGCGCAGGAATATGGCTCGCATCCCACAACCTTCACAGCTGCAAGTGACGGGACGATTTCTATCGTTCTCGATAGCGGTGAAACCATTATCAGCCATAAGGTTGAAGGCGGAGATATCTGGCGCTCCTGCACAGCCAAGAAAGCGCCAATTCTTGACTGGATCAAGCTGGGGATTGAACGCTTTGATGCCACGGGTCTCGCGGCTTTTTGGCTTGATGAAAATCGCGGCCATGATGCTGAGCTGATTAAATATGTAACGCCAGCGCTTAAAGCCGCCGGGAAAGACATTCCGATCATGGCACCGCGTGAAGCAACGCGTTACACCCTCGTCGAAATGACCAAAGGGAATGATGTTGTCACAATTACGGGTAATGTTTTGCGCGATTACTTAACTGACCTTTTCCCAATTTTAGAGCTTGGGACATCGGCGAAAATGCTCTCTATCGTGAAACTGATGAATGGCGGTGGCCTGTTCGAAACGGGAGCGGGCGGATCAGCGCCTAAACATGTCCAACAAGTTCAAGAGGAAAACCATCTACGTTGGGACAGCTTGGGCGAGTTCTGCGCGCTTGGTGAGAGCTTTAATTTCCTCGCCATGAAGAACCGCCCAAAGGCGGCTGTGCTGGGCGAGGCTGTTGAAAAAGCCACACAGATTTTGCTCGTCGAAGGGCAGTCACCCGGACGTAAGGTTGGCGACAATGATAACCGTTCGTCACATTACTGGTTTGCCCGTTATTGGGCTGACGCGATCTCTGCCCAGCAAGATGACGAAGAGTTAAAATCGCACTTTGCCAAGATAGCCAAAGAGCTGGCAAATAATGAAGAGATAATCCTATCTGAGCTCAAAGCCGGAGAGGGTAATCCCGTCGATATGGGTGGTTACTATCACGCCGATGCTGGCTTAACATCTATGGTCATGCGCCCATCAGAAACGCTCAACCGGATTATCGGCTAGACTTTAAAACGGATTCAAGGAGCTCGACTCTTTTGGCGAGCTTTTTACCTGGCGCTTCGAGTTCTTCAACAGAGCCTGTTGGCACGTCATCAGCTATGCTGAAATTACCAAAGCCACCGATTTGCTTTTTTTCTAATTTTTTGTGGAGATGTTTAATGCGAGCTGCGAGATAGCGATTGCGCCATGCGAGGGCGTATTCGTCTTCACTTTTTTCAGGCTCGACACGGATAGTTTTGGATTGATCACCAAATAAATTTGATAACCAACCCATATCAATCGCTAAGTCATCCGGCGTTCGAAATTCTCCGAAATGGCTTCGAGGTAACCAATCGTATTTAGCCAGCCTTGTTCCGGACCGACAAGTAGCGAGAGGTCTTTGGTCATCTGCCCCCCTTCAATGGTCTCGATAACTGTGTCCTCAAGCCCCTGCGCAAATTTGGCCAGCGCTTCATTGTCATCCAGCTTGGCACGATGCGCGAGGCCCCGTGTCCAGGCAAAGATTGACGCCGTGGAGTTGGTCGAGGTTGTCTCGCCGTTCTGATGATTGCGATAGTGACGGGTGACTGTGCCGTGGGCGGCTTCGGCCTCCATGGTCTTTCCATCCGGCGTCAGGAGGAATGACGTCATCAATCCGAGAGAGCCATAGCCTTGCGCGACGGTATCGGACTGAACATCGCCGTCATAATTTTTACAAGCCCAGATATATCCCCCTGACCACTTAAGAGCGGAGGCGACCATATCGTCGATCAAACGGTGGCGATATTCGCCGCCAAATTCTTCAAATTGATCTTTAAATTCGCTGTCGTAAATGTCTTGGAAGATATCTTTGAAACGCCCGTCATACTTTTTCAGGATCGTGTTCTTGGTCGAAAGATAAACCGGCCATTGCTTTTGCAAGCCATAGTTAAAACAGGCGCGCGCAAAATCCGTGATTGACTGATCAAGATTATACATGCCCATCAGGACACCACTGTCCGGGAAATCGAAAATTTCTTTTTCGATCACGTCGCCATTTTCCCCTTCCCACTTGATAGTAGCTTTGCCTTTGCCAGGCACAAGAAAATCTGTGGCTTTATACTGGTCGCCAAAGGCGTGACGTCCGACCACAACCGATTGCGTCCAACCAGGTACAAGGCGTGGAATATTGGAGCAGACAATCGGCTCTCGGAAGACAACGCCGCCAAGTATGTTGCGGATCGTGCCATTAGGCGACTTCCACATTTTTTTAAGGGAAAATTCTTCCACGCGCTGCTCATCGGGTGTGATGGTCGCGCATTTGATGCCTACATTATGTTTTCTGATGGCGTTGGCTGCATCAATCGTGATCTGGTCATCAGTGGCGTCACGGCTCTGGATAGACAAATCATAATCAAGCAAATCAATATCCAGATAGGGTTTGATCAAACGGTCAATGATCATGTCCCACATAATGCGGGTCATCTCATCCCCATTCATGTTGACGACTGGATTATTTACCTTGATTTTAGCCATA
>CAZPLJ010000023.1:0-20810 GCA_964587545.1 uncultured Caulobacterales bacterium
ACTAAAGTGTTGCGACGACCGATTGAAACCGCAGCCCCAAGTAAGACACTGAGCGACTCTCCGCTTATGCCCAAACGCAGACATTAGAGTGTCAGCATTTGCAGAGCTTGCTCACCGAGCTGTGATTTGATTCAGGGCGCGGATTCATTCAATCTCGGCTTATATAATATCGGAATTTTCTTGCCTCATGACCCATGTGCACAAACAATATATTCGTGACCTGCCCTTAAATCGTCGAGGTGTTTTAAAGAGCATGGGCGCAGCCGCTACAATAGCTGCCCTTACGCCCGCCACGTCGGTGCTTGCCCAGTCCAAGCCGGAGCAGCTGCGTGGCGATCAATTCACCGCCTCAGGTCCCAATTTATGGGGCATGGCCATGTCCTATGGTGAGGACCGGCTTGATCTCATTGATCTAGACGGCTCGCAGATTGTCCATAGCTTTGACGGCCTTGATGCCAGCCACGCTATCACACCTGTTGAACATCTGAACCGATTTATTATTCATGGATATCGCCCGGCTCTGAAAAGCGGGGCCTTGATGGTGGTTGAAATTGATCCGGTGACAAAGTCCTGGGATGTGCTCATGGACAAAAAGATTGAGGGCGGGCGGTTGCTGCACTGGCAGCCCCGACCAGATATGACGGAGGTAGCATTTAACACCATCGATGATGGCGGGCTTCATGTATTGGACACAAAAAGCCTTAAAGTGACCGCCTATACGGGCGGCGGCGTTCATTCCAATATGGCCATGATGGACGACCTGTTGATCGCGACCGACCAAATGTCCGGGCCAAGCCGGCTTTTGCTGACGGACCGCAAGACCAATAAAATCCTGACGACGACGGACATCGCGCCTTGGGGTCATGGTGTGACTGTGAATTATGAACGTGGTGAGGCGTTTGTCTGGGCGAGAGACGGCGTTCATAGAGTAAGTCTAGCCCGGGGGAGCATGGGCAAACATCTGGGGGTTATAAACAGTGCGACGCCGGGAGAACGCAGCTGGTTCTGCTGGACCCCTCAGGGCGGGCGCTATGCCCATGACGTGGCCTGGAAATGGGAAACGGGCACGGGCGATATCTATCAGCCATACTTGGCGGTTATTGATATGAAACGCGGGCGGTTGGAACAAATCCCAACCGGCGATCCTGATCTGCAGCCCAGCTATCTACAGGTTTCGCCTGATGGGCATTGGGGCCTTGCCAGCCTGCGCGGGCAAGACAATATCGGTATTTTCGATTTGAAAAAAAATACGTTCAAGGGGGTCGTGAACGCCGGTCCCGCACGTGCCAGTTTCTTCGAACGTGACATGGCCTTTAGCAAAGACCGTAAATACGCTATGGTGACCAATACGGGTGAAAACTCGGTCAGCCTGATCAATCTGGCAGACCGCGAAGAAGTGCGACGGATTTATCTTCCGCGACGACCCCTATGGTTCAAAACCCTATCCGTTTAAATCTGATACGGTAAATGAGATACGGCCTTACTGAACCTCAGGTGTTGTGACGGTGATGCCGTCAAGCTCATCTGTCACTTGGATTTGGCAGGACAGGCGTGAGTTATCTTGCACATTTTCGGCAAAATCGAGCATGCTGTCTTCCATATCATCCTTGGGTTTGATCTTATCCAACCAAGCCTCTGCGACATAGACATGGCAGGTCGCACAGGCACAGGCGCCTCCACAATCGGCATCAATCCCAGGAACAAGATTTTGCACGGCCGTTTCCATGATGGTCGTACCGGGTTTGGCATCATGCTCGCGCTTATTGCCTTCATGATCGATAAAGATAACTTTAGCCAAGGTTTGCTCCTAAAATAGTTTCAGCAGATATGTAAGACGTTGCAATCAATTTGCAAGTGGCTATCTGTGTCACATGCAGAACTTAACTCTAAAATATGATGGAGATACTTTGGCTTTGGGCGCGACGCTTGCAGAAGTGGTGGTGCCTGGTGACATTATTGCGCTCACTGGGGACCTAGGCGCGGGCAAAACGACATTAGCCCGCGGGCTGATCCATGCGCTTTGCGGCGAGATAGAGGTGCCGTCCCCAACTTATACGTTGGTTCAGATGTATGACACGCCTAAGGGCGAGATCTGGCATTGTGATATGTTCCGCCTTGAACAGCCAAGAGATGCTTATGAATTGGGCCTCATAGAGGCGTTTGACACGGCGATCTGTCTGATCGAATGGCCGGATAAATTAGGAGAGCTGTTGCCGGATAACTGTCTTAGCATTGATATAGGCTTTGACGGAGAGGGCCGGATAGCTAGGCTGTCAGGATGGGAGAATCGATTTGACGGATCGCCAATCTGAAATCACTGAATTTTTAAACGCTGCCGGTTGGAGCGCGGCGAGACGCATAGCTGTGCCGAGCGATGCCTCCTCCAGACGTTATGAAAGGCTAACTATGGACGGGCAAAAGGCCGTCTTAATGGATAGTCCTCAATCAGGTGAGACCCCGTCTGAGCCAGAGGGGGCAAGTGTCGAGGGGGTAAGTGTCGAGCAGAGGCGCGCTTTAGGATATAATGCGTTGGCCCGTATAGCCGGCAATAATCCACGCGCCTTTGCGGCTATTGCCAATGAGCTATCAATGCGAGGTTTTTCTGCACCAAAAATATTGGCCGCCGATTTGGATAAAGGGCTGATGCTACTCGAAGATTTGGGCGACGATCTTTATGCCCGCGTGATTGAGCGCGACCCTTCCAAAGAAGATATCTTATATAAGGGAGCCGTGGATTGTCTGGCGGCGATCTACCGCGCAAGCTTTCCCGCCAAGATGCGCTATAAAGAACATGGCTGGACGGTCAGAAATTATGACGCGGCTGCCTTGCAGGCTGAGGCCGATCTCATGTTGGACTGGTTTGTGCCGGACTTTGGAGTTGAGTTATCAGATTCCGCTAAATCTGAATGGTACGCAATTTGGGATAAGCTCTGGCCTTTGCTTGACGCGCATGCGCCGGGCTTGGCCTTACGCGACTATCATGCTGAAAACCTCTTTTGGCTCCCGGATCGTCAGGCCGTCTCGCGAGTGGGCCTGATTGATTTCCAAGACGGGCTTTTTGCGCACCCCGCTTATGACCTTGTCTCCCTTTTGGAAGACGCCAGACGCGATGTCCCGGTGGAATTGCAAACCGCCATGAAAGCCCGTTTTTGCGAACAGGCCGGGCTCAAATATGACAAAGAATTCAAAGCTGCTTATGCGGTGATGGGGGCGCAACGTAACGCTAAAATCCTAGGGATATTTGTGCGCCTGTCTGAGCGCGACGGTAAACCCCATTATCGGGATTTCATTCCGCGCGTGGCGAAATATTTCATGCAGGACTTGCAACACCCCAAGCTTTGGCCGCTGATGGGGTGGGTGAATAAATATGTCCCCGGAGTGATGCATATCTCTCATCAGATCAAAACCGCTATGGTGATGGCGGCGGGGCATGGCACACGCATGCGACCTTTAACCGATGATCGCTCCAAAGCTATGGTGGAGGTTGGGGGCCGGCCTCTGATCGACCATATGCTGGATCGCCTGGCCGATGCCGGGATTGAGCGCGCCATTGTGAATGTCCATGCTCATGCCGATCACTTGGAAGCGCATTTAAAAAAACGCAAAGGCGCACCCGAAATTATTATATCCGATGAGCGCGAGGAATTATTGGAAACGGGCGGTGGTGTTGTCAAAGCTCTACCTCTGCTGGGGCATGATCCGATCCTCATTTGTAATATTGATGCGATATGGTTGGAAAATAAGCCGGCGCTAAAAAGCTTGATGGCGGAGTGGGACCCAAGCCTGATGGATGATCTCTTGTTGCTCGCCCCGAGAGACGAGACATTGGGTTATCACGGGGCCGGGGATTTCAACACAGACAGCGTGCAAAAGCTCACGCGCCGGGATGGCGACAGCGCGGAGTATGTCTATGCAGGCGTGCAAATCGCACGGCTCAATACGGTCAAACAATTCCCAATGGAGAAATTTTCGCGCAACAAAGTCTGGGACATCTCGCTTAAAAAAGAACGCATATATGGCCATGTGCTTAACGGTTTTTGGATGCATGTCGGCGATCCTGCCGCGCGCGAGGCTGCAGAGGCCAAGCTAAAAGAATGAGCCATATTTACACCATGCCGCCCGGGGTGCCGTTTTTGCCCTCGCTCGCCATGGGGCTTAAAAAGATATATGGCGCGCGTTTAAACGAGGCGCTGATACTTTTGCCAACCCGTCGTGCCGTGCGTCTTTTAACAGCCGCCTTTGTGCAAGGCAAAGGCATTAGCCTTCTTCCGCGTATGCGCACGCTGGCTGATATTGACCCGGAAGAACCTCCCTTTGAGCCCGGCTATCTAACGGGGCTCGTCGACCCCCTGATGCCGCCCGCACAGCGCCGATTTCAGCTCGCAAAAGTCATCGCGAAATATCATGACAAAATCACAGATCAGCCCATTGACCCGGCGGGTATGCTGGCCATGGCCGATCCGCTTATCTCCATTTTGGATGAGGCCGCCATGGAAGAGGTTTCCTTGCCCGAGACGGCTGAGTTTGAGGACCTAAGGGAAAAGGCGGCTGAGCATTTTCAAAATGCGGCGGAGCTTTACAAGATTATCCAGACCCATTGGCCCAAACATCTCAACGACGCCAATATGATGGAACCAATGGCGCGGCGTGTGGCTTTGCTCAAAGCATTACGTAATCGCTGGATTGAAACTCCGCCCGACCATCCTGTCATTATTGCGGGATCGACAGGCTCGCTCAAAGCCACCGCCCGTTTGATGAAAGTTGTCGCCAATCTTGACCAAGGCCTAATTGTTCTGCCCGGTCTCGATAGCAACATGCCGGACGCGGCGTGGAAAGAGGTCGGCCCGGAACATCCGCAAAACTCGCTTAAAAATTTGATGTCCGAGCTGGAGCTTTCGCATCAAGACATTGCGCCTTGGCCACATATTTCCACGGACACCCCGGAGCAGCTAAATGCCCGTCGCCGCGTCATTGCCGAAAGTCTTACGCCCGCAGAAAATACCTCTGACTGGTTAAACCGAATTGATGTGATCAGAGGCGCTTATAAAAACGGCGATATTTTTAAAGACGCCTTCCAAGGTCTTTCCATCATTGAGGCTCGAACTGAGGATGAAGAGGCGCTGGCCATTGCGCTCATCATGCGCGAAGTATTGCAAGAGTCTGACAAGACGGCCGCCCTTGTCACGCCTGATCCGGCTTTGGCAAGACGGGTCAAGGCGCGTCTGCGTCGATGGGGAGTCGAGGTGGATTATTCCCAAGGTGAGCCTTTGGAAGAAACCTCTATCGGGAGTTTCTTAAGCGGTATTCTTGGATTGTCCGCGGATGTCAAAAACCCTGTCGACATGGCCTTTATCTGTAAACATGAGCTCACAGCTCTGCATCGTGCGCCGGGCGAGGTGCGTCAAAACTGGCTGGCCAAAGAAAAGTCATTTCGGGGCTTAAGGCCTAAAACATCTGAATATAAAAACCTGGATATTATCCCGGATATTTGGAGCGCGATTTCAGGGCTTACATCCAATGAGCCATTGGACGCGGGTGACTGGGCCAAAGCCTTAACCGAGGCGGCGCAAACTTTAGCTAATAGTGATGAGACCGCAGGTGCGGGGCGTCTTTGGCGCGGTGATGCGGGCGAGAAGGCGGCAAGCTTGCTCGAAGACCTCATCGCTTTTGGGCATGAGCTTCCTAAAATGGATTTGCGACAGTTCACGGATTTGCTCAGCCATCTCATGCGGGGTCGTGTGGTCAGACCGCGATATGGCACCCATCCGCGCTTACAAATTTTAGGCCCGCTTGAAGCCCGTATGTTGGTTGCTGATCGCATTATTCTCGGCGGCCTTAATGAAGGGGTTTGGCCCGCCGCGCCAAGCGTTCAACCTTTCCTGTCCCGCGGTATGCGTGAGTCTATTGGCTTGTCCATGATCGAGCGGCGCTACGGCCTGGCGGCGCATGACTTTGCCGAACTTGCCGCCAATCCCGATGTAATATTGACCCGGGCGGAATTAGGCGCAGATGGACCTAAAGTGGCCTCGCGCTGGCTGTGGCGCTTACAGATTTTGGCCAAGGGCGCTTTGGGGGATGAAGCAAAAAAACATTTCGAACCAAATGCGCCTTATCTTGATTGGGCGCGAACCTTGGATCATGTCGATGATGTAGAGGTTGCCCCGCGTCCCCAACCCAAACCCGATGTGGCGCATCGTTGGCCGGATGGTCGAGAATTGTCTGTCACGCGCTTTACATTATGGGTGCGCGATCCATATTCGATTTATGCCCGCTATATCTTGAAGCTCAAACCCCTGGATGAGTTGGACATGAAGCCCTCGGCCCGGCATTATGGAACGGCCATACATGAGGCCATCGATAAATTCTCCGACACATATAAAAATGACATTCCCAGCGATGCCAAGGACAAACTCGAAGCCTTGCTCAAACAAGAATTTATTGAGGCTGGATATGAGCCTTTTCAGATGGCGGCGGAAGAGCCCCGCCTTAAACGTATTTCAACTGATTTTATTGATTGGATGAGACGGCGGCAAGACTGCGGATATGCATTACAGGGCTCGGAACTCAATGCCGAATATTATATCGATAATTTGGATTTCACGCTCACTGCCAAGGCTGATCGCATCGAACAATTGGGAAGTGGTTATGATGTTATTGATTTTAAAACAGGCCTTTTGCCAACACCCAAAGTCGTAAAAGCAGGATTTGATTTACAGCTGCCTTTAACGGCTTACCTTTTGGAAAAGGGAGCTTTCAAAACCCTGCCTGAAGCCATCACAGAGGATTTAATCTATGTGCGATTGCGCGGTATTGGGGCGGGCGTGTCTGAAAAATATATCACCACGCCTCAGGCAAAAAATGGACAGACGGCTGAGCAATATAAAATTGACGCGCTGGAAAATCTCACAAAATTAATTCAAGCCTATGACACCCCGGAAACGGCTTATGTCTCCCAGCCGCGGATCCAATATGTCAATGATTATGGTGATTATGATCACTTGGCCCGTCGGGGGGAATGGGCACGCATAGGGGCGGAAAAGGGAGCGGTCAGTGACTGAGCCTCTTCGCCCAGATGTTGTTGAGGCCAACCGCCAACAACGTATGGCCGCCGATCCGCGCGAAACGCGGTTGGCTTCGGCTAATGCCGGCTCGGGCAAAACGCGGGTTTTGGTCTCTCGGGTCTCGCGGATATTGTTAGGCGGGGTCAAGCCCGATAAAATTCTCTGTCTAACCTATACCAAGGCCGCCGCCAGCGAGATGCAGACCCGTCTGTTTAAAACGCTCGGTAGCTGGTCGGTGATGAGTGATGAAGAGCTCGCCAAAGCGCTCACGGATATTTTGGGAGAGACCCATAAAAGCTCGTCTGCAAAATTACGCCAAGCGCGTGAATTATTCGCCAAAGCCTTGGAAACACCTGAAGGTCTTAAGGTTCAAACCATTCATGCTTTTTGTGACCGCATCTTGTCGCGCTTTCCTATTGAAGCAGGCATCTTGCCGGGTTTTGAGCCTATGGATGATACGGATGTCATTGCCGCAAGGGAGCACGTCCAAGAGCAAATATTTAAAGAATGTTACCGGGCGCCCGAGAGTGAATTAGCGGACGCGTTAAGATGCCTCTCGGCGGAGAAAACCAATATTGGGCTTGAGCCTTTATTTCAATGGATGGGAGGACGCGCGCAGGCAATTGAAGATTGGAAAGCGGGCGGCGGACTCCATATTTTAGCCAACAACTTAGGCTTGGCGCCAATTAGAAGTCTAGAAGAAATCAAAATTGGAGCCTGGAACAACAGCCCGAAAACGGATCTATCCCGCGCGGCAGACGGTATGCTCGCAAGCGGCAAGCCTAAGGAAATTATGGGCGGTGAAACTATAAAACGCGCCCTAGCAGAGGATGATCCATTCTCGGCTTGGGATATATATGCCGGTTTGGTGATGAAGGCTGATCTCACGCCAACGGTGCAGATTTGCAGCAAAGCCGCGGGTCCGGCAGCGCTGGCCGTCTTTGATACATGGAATAAATCTGACACGCCCGAAATGCGACGTCTTTTCGATGTTGGGGAGGCGATAAAATCGGCCATATGTTTGGAGTTTACCCAAGCGGTTTTTGTCATCGCCCAGCGCTATCAGGAGCTTTATCAATCTTTAAAAGGCTCGCGCCGATGGCTTGATTTTGATGACCAGGTTACGCGCGTCTCCAACTTGCTCACCCAGAGCTCCGTATCTGAGTGGGTGAAATATAAGCTTGATGGTGGCATTGATCATATCTTGGTGGATGAGGCGCAAGATACCTCGCCCTCGCAATGGGATATTATTGACGCGCTCAAAGAAAATTTTGGTACGGAAGATGTTGAAAAACCCAAGACTTTCTTTGCCGTCGGAGATGAGAAACAATCTATCTATTCTTTTCAGGGAGCGAAGCCTGAACGCTTCATAGAGAAATCCCAGCAATATTTAACAACGCCGAATGCCGCAGCGATACAGATGAAAATGTCATTTAGATCGTCACCCGATGTATTGCGGGTTGTGGATGCTGTCTTTGATGACCAACGCGCCATTGAACGTATGTTTGATCCGGACAAAGTGCCTTTTGCGGGAGATAAGGTCGTGCATACCGCGCACCGCACAGATCCGGGATTGGTTGAGTTTTGGCCTTTGGCGCCGCGACCTGAAAAAGAACCTGACAAAGAGGCATGGGACACGACCCCCGTTGATTCCAACCAAGCCAGTTCGCGGGAATATCTCGCCGCCACAATCGCCAAGACCGTTAAAACATGGCTTGATACTAAAGAGCCTGTCTTTGATCGAGATATGCGTGGAACCCGACCCATGCAAGCGGGTGATATCCTTATATTAGTGCGTAGTCGAAACGACTTTTTCGACGCGATAATCCGTAACCTGAAAAAAGAAAATGTGCCTGTTGCGGGCGCGGACCGTTTGGTTCTCAAAGATGCGATGGTCGTCAAAGACCTGCTCGCGCTGACGCGATTTGTTCTCTGCCCGAGCGATGATCTATCCCTCGCGGAAGTTTTGCGTAGTCCATTTTTTGATATATCCGAAGATGAGTTGTTTAAGGTGGCTTACGGCCGCGGTAAGACGTCCCTCGGACAGAGCTTAACATACACACATCCAAATGCGTCTGCGCAGTTAGATAAAATCATCACATGGTCGCGTCGCTGGCCGCCTTATGAATTTTATATGCGCGTGCTTGATCTCCTATCAGGCGGCGAGAGTTTCTTAAAAAAAGTCTATGGGCGATTAGGCATCGAAGCCAAGGACGCGTTAGAGGCGTTCCTCAATCGCGCGCTTAATCATCAGCGCCGCCGGGCGCCCTCTTTGCAACACTTCTTGCGCGATTTTGAAAAGGATAATCAGGATGTCCGCCGCGATCTCGATGGCGGGAGTGGGGAAGCGCGAGTCATGACGGTGCACGGCGCCAAGGGGCTCGAAGCCCCGGTTGTTTTCTTGCCGGATACGACACAAATCCCAACGGGTAAAAATGACTCAGGGCTCGTTCCATTTGAAAACGGGTTTGTTTATTTGCCGAAAAAGGATCTGACACCCTCACATTTAAAACCGGCGCGTGAAGAGATAGCAAAAGCCGATATGCGCGAAAATTTACGGCTTTTATATGTGGCTATGACACGGGCCGAATCCCGGCTTATTGTGTGTGGGTATGAGCTGGGGAATAAAAAGGGGGGCTTTGCCCCCTGTAGCTGGTATGAAGAGGTTAGCCAGGCTTTTGACGGCTTGAATACGGATTTACTCCCAACCCAATTTGGAGACGGACGCATGTATGGGCAGCTCGCGGTGCTTTCGTCTGATAAGGCGCGTATTGAAACTGATGGGGCGACAGAGTTACCGTCATGGGTGGTCGAGCCCGCGCAGGATGAGACCATATCAGCACGCCATCTAACCCCGTCACACCTCTTAGGCCAAAGCCATTATGAACCTGCGGTGCGCTCGCCCTTATCGCAAAGCCCGGACCGGTTTCGACGTGGGAATATCATTCATAAACTCCTCGAAATATTGCCCGACACAGAGCTTGATAATCGCGAGACAACAGCGCGGCGTTATCTGGACAGCTATAGCGACCTGAGTGCGGCTCATCGCGACCAGATATTTGATGAAGTCTCAGCTGTTCTCGATCATCCAGATTACCAGATGATATTTGCCCCCGGTAGCCATAGCGAAATCTCGCTTGCCGGACAGGCCCAAAGCTTAACTGATAATCTTTATTTAAGCGGTCAGATTGATCGATTAGCTGTCACTGAGGATAGTGTTTTTATCATTGATTATAAATCCAACCGTCCACCGCCGCAAAAACAAGACGATGTCCCTGACATATATTGGGGGCAAATGGCGGCTTACCGTGAGATGATCCGTGATATCTATCCTGACAAAGAGATTAAATGCGGCCTGCTGTGGACGGATGGTCCGCGCTTAATGCTGCTGGATGATGAAGGTCTTGATAGGGCCTTGACGATGATTGAGTCAGTTCTTACCTAAAGAGCACGG
Source organism: uncultured Caulobacterales bacterium (assembly GCA_964587545.1). GTDB lineage: Bacteria > Pseudomonadota > Alphaproteobacteria > Caulobacterales > Maricaulaceae > JACOMS01. The sequence continues at coordinate 10,516 of CAZPLJ010000023.1, forward strand.
ATTTTAAGGAGATAATTATGCCCACAGTCAAAGTCACAGACGATAGTTTCGAAAGCGATGTATTAGGATCAAAGACACCGGTACTTGTTGATTTTTGGGCAGAATGGTGTGGTCCCTGTAAACAAATTGGACCGGCTCTTGAGGAAATCTCCGATGAATTTTCCGGACAAATGACAATCGCCAAAGTTAATATTGATGATGATCCGGAAACGCCCGCCAAATTTCATGTGCGCGGTATACCGACTTTGATGATCTTCAAAGAAGGCCAAGTTGTGGCGACCAAGGTTGGCAGCATGACGAAAACTAAACTGGCCGAATGGGTGTCTGAGCACGCCGATCAACCCACAGCCTAAGTGAGACGCTAGATGTTAACCCATGTGATGGTTGGCGCAAATGACAAAGAAAAGTCACTCGCCTTTTATAATGCCGCATTAGGAGCCTTGGGAATTCCCGTGTCAACGTCCGGATTTTACATGCATAATGGCGGCGCCTTTGGCGTGGGCACCCCTCGCAATGGAGACGCCGCGACATATGCTAATGGCGGAACAATTGGATTTCACGCCGATACAACTGAGCAGGTCGACGCCTTTTATGAAGCCGGCCTAGCCAATGGCGGCAGTTGTGAAGGCAAGCCGGGCAAGCGACCGGGTGCGCCGGGCAATGCTTACGGGGCTTATATACGCGATCCGGACGGCAATAAAATTTGTGCTTTTTGTCAGCTAGCTGAGGGCGAATAACACTAGTATCCCTGTTTTAAAATTACCGCCTCTGGCAGCAATTTTTATGCGCTGACTTGCCTCAAACACTTATAAGGTGTATTCAACACGTAAAAAGGCGGGGTGCAAATGCCATACTATCATGGATTAAAGGGATATTCGACAGACAAAGCGGATTGGATATCACGACGCTTAATTGCGCTCAGATGGGATTTACATAATCAAATCGTGAGGGATCGCCAACCCAATTCACTCATTATTGGATCTTGGAATTTAAGAGCGTTTGATGGTGGGCTCCTACGCTTGGATGACAGCTATCATTACATCGCCGAAATTATCGGCGCTTTCGATATTTGCGCAATCCAAGAAATTAAATCTGATTTGGAGCCACTAAAGCGACTCGTTAGGTTATTGGGAGAGAAAAACTGGGCCTATTTTGTCACCGATATAACGGATCATGTTGGTGGCAATGACGAACGGATGGCGTTTGTTTATAATACGGACAAAGTTTTCTTCCGAAATCTCGTCGGTGAAATCGTAGTTGACGAATCTAAACTTCCACATGGCCAGCAATTGGCGCGGTCTCCTTTTTTTGCTGCTTTTCAGGCCGGGTGGTTTCGCTTTACTCTCGTGTCAGCACATATCTTTTTTGGAAAAGATGATGCTGCCAGTAAAAAAATCCGCTCTGAGGAAATTAGGCTCATTGGAGACAAATTGCTATACCGAGCTAAGAGGGAAGACCAAGTCTATATATTTCTTGGAGATATGAATATTGACAAGAAAGATGGCGTCGTGATGCAATCTCTTAAAGATACGGATATGGAAGTACCGATTTTTGATGCATCCAATATGGATGGGAAAAAATATTATGATCAGATGGCGTATACCGTCAAAGGTGCCAGTACAAGAAAAACGCGCAGGCTTCGTCACGGAACCTTTGATTGGCGAAGAGCGGTCTATCCTTATAAAGGCACACAAATACACGTGTCTGAGGATGATTCCAATTTTGTACCGGACCCCTCTAATGTCTTCCGCCCCAACTTCAATGAATCTACAGCTTATTACTTTGCCGCTCATAAACATCACCGTCAAAGATATAATAAGACTGTATCCGCTTCAAAACGGGTTTCCATAAAGAAAAATCTAACGGCATTTCGAAGTGGTTTCGGAACTTGGAGCACTCATCAAATGTCAGATCATTTACCCATCTGGCTTGAGCTAGAGACAGATTATTCCGAACAATATCTAGCCCGGTTTCATAACCTCGATCAATCCTGATCCCGATCATAGGTCAGCGCCATAAACACATCTTCGAGGTCGGGTTCTTCTGTACGCAAGTCTGCGATGGATAGCCCGGCTGATTTCACCTGAGCAAGCAAATCAGATATCGAATCTTTACCCGCGCGATATCGGATTTCCAATGTGCCTTTGTCAGTTAATGACGCGTCCAGCTTATTGAGCGCTTCGGGTAATTGGGTTGGCGCATCTGTCGGCGTAATTACGAGAGTACGTTGATCAAGTCTGGAAAGCAGCGTGTCTTTGTCTTCATTGGCTGCAATTTCGCCATTATGAATAATCGCAATCCGGTCGCATAGGCTCTCAGCTTCTTCAAGATAATGGGTCGTCAAAATAATCGTTGTTCCATTAGCATGTAATTCTTGCACATATTCCCAAAGCTGACGGCGAAGCTCGATATCAACGCCGGCTGTGGGTTCATCCAAAATCAAGACGGGGGGATTGTGGACAAGAGCTTTCCCGATCAAAAGCCGTCGCTTCATCCCGCCGGAGAGTTGCCGGACATAAGCGTCGCGCTTATCGGATAATCCTAAAGCTGCTAAAATTTCTTCGCTTCGCCGTTCCGATTTTGGAACACCATAATAGCCCGCCTGAAGTTCCAAGGCTTGATAGGGTGTGAAATAGACATCCATAGAAATTTCTTGCGGCACGACGCCAATCGATGCCCGTGCCTGTCGGGATTGGGTGCCAATATCATAGCCGCAAATCTTGGCTTGGCCTTCGGATTTAACCACAAGGCCTGCAAGAATGTTGATCAGTGTTGATTTCCCTGCCCCATTAGGACCCAGTAATCCAAAGATAGATCCGCGCGGTACAACCAAATCCACGCCTTTTAGGGCTTCTTTTTCAGGCGCTTTGCGGGTTTTTTTATAAGTCTTTCTGAGCCGCTTAATTTCTATGGCCGGACTGATATTATCTGTCATCATTCACTCGAGAAAGAATTGACGCCCGCCTATAACGGGCCTATTTGTTTGTTGTGGTTAAAGCGCAAGAGGGTTAAATGTCAAACCTTACTGATGATGTTATATTAGTGTCTACTCGCCGGATTTCCTGTGACGGTGGCGGCGGAGCTTTGGGCCATCCAAAAGTTTGGATGGATATGGGTCAGGATACCGAAGTTGTTTGCAAATATTGCGGTCAGCTTTTTAGGCTCGACCCGGACGCCGAAGATCACCATTAATTAGCGTTTGGCCTATATTCAGTTTCGCTTTTCTATAGTTTTGATATGATTACGGCTCGCACAGTCTTGGTAACGGCATTTATTGCCGCCTCAGCACATATTTCATCCGCTCTGGCTGTTGAGCCGCCTGCACCTGCACCTGCACCTGAACTTGCAGGTCAGTGGATTAACGGGCTTGGGGATCAGTTAGATATTTCGCCACTAGGCGAAAATTTAAGGCTTGAAATAAAAAACGAGTGCTATGAGGCCGAAATCTTAATTGATGATGGGGTTATGACCGTGACACCTGTGACGCCTGATCTATTTTGTTTTCCAAAACCCAATGGCGTGAGCGGGTCTCTGGACGCGGTTCGGGCAGCGCTTCCTTTGGTCAAAGGTTACGCCATTGAAAATGATATTTTGTCGTTTCGCGATGGTACTGGTGAAATATTAATCGCTTTTGACCGTATCAAAGAATAAGTGCTAATTGCCTAATCTAAAAGTATAACGTTTTTCTTTGATCTCTGCGACAGGTTTTCCATCAATTGTCTTTGGATAAAAACGAGTATAGCGGGCCGCTCGTGACGCGGCTTTCTCAAAATCACGTTCATAGCGCTCTGCGGAGTTATATACGACTTCTGTTTTATCAACACGCCCTCTCTCATTGATATACATTTTAATGACAACCGTTGCGTCAATATTCCTTGATAAGGCCCGGCTCGGATAGCGCGGTTTCCGGTCCCGAGAAATTCGTGACGGGGTGATAACGGGCTCTCTTATTGTTGGCGCAACAGGTTCCGCGATAATGACAGGCGGCACATAAGCGCGGACAGGCGGAGGTGCTCCGCCGACTAAAACCGGCTCGGGAGAATTTTGCTCTTCTACTGGCTCAGGGATAGTGTCTTCCAATTTACGGCTCGGGATTTCTAATGGCTCAAGCTCAAGGATTTCTCTGATACGGGCCACATCACTTTCGCGACCGCCCAACAGCAAGGGATTCCAATTATCTTCATAGGTCGCAAGAGCGGCTAATTTTTCATCTTTGGGGATATCATTGTCAAAAATGATGTAGCTTACATTGGCCCAATCGTCATTTTCATAGCGGTTAAGCGTGGACAATAGCGCATCCACCGGTCCTTTATGAGCCGTGTTGGGGTAGGAGTTGATAAAATCTGTCAATCGGGCCCGACGCATATCAGCAGACGGGGTTGATATAGCCGCCAGATATATGTCTCTTTCTTGTAAAGCTGCGCTTAATTTTTCATTGGGGTGAGGTTTTGATGAAGAAGAGACATAGGCTGTGACGACAAGACATAGGAGGCCTAACAGGATTAGACAAAATATCATTGTCCTGCGTCTTTGCTCTTTTGACTTAATATCGCTATCAAGTTCTATCTCATCGATAGACTGATACATGTCACCTCCCATACCATGTGACGTGGTTAGATAATAATATGGCAATATTTTGACGCAAGCCTCACTATCGCTTGAATTCCAGTTAATCTTACGCAAAACATACCAAAAAGGAACTAAACCAAATGCCTGCTACCCAGCCTGTTGATCGTAATTCCCATGTCGTTCTTGTCGATGGGTCCGGCTATATATTTCGGGCCTATCATGCGCTTCCACCTCTGACACGAAAAACGGACGGACTCCCTATTGGGGCGGTGGCTGGCTTTTCCAATATGTTGTTTAAGCTGCTGCGGGACCAAACTGATGAAAGCCGCCCGACTCATTTTGCGGTGATTTTTGACGCCTCGGGTCATACCTTTCGCAACGAGATTTTCCCTGAATATAAGGCCAATCGGTCTGAGCCGCCGGAAGACCTTGTCCCGCAGTTTCCTTTAACCAGAGATGCGACGCGGGCTTTCGGTGCGCCGGCAATAGAGATGCAGGGATTTGAAGCCGATGACCTCATCGCAACCTATGCCAAACAAGCTGAAGCTAAAGGCGCGCGTGTCACAATTATATCCTCCGATAAAGACTTGATGCAGCTCGTCTCTGATCGGGTGAGTATGCTCGATACCATGAAGAACCGTGCCATTGGGATACCTCAAGTCATCGAGAAATTTGGGATGGGACCTGAGAAAGTCATCGAAATTCAAAGCCTCGCCGGAGATAGCGTTGATAATATTCCGGGTGTGCCGGGCATTGGCGTAAAGACGGCTGTCTTACTCCTAGAGCAATTTGGCGATCTTGACACATTGCTCGAGCGAGCGGCGGAGATACCCCAAAAAGGACGGCGTGAAAAACTCCTTAATCATGCCGACGGGGCACGGGTGTCTCGAGAGCTGGTGACGCTTAAAACAGATGTTGAGGTGGAAACACCTTTGGAGGATTTCGCCGTCAGCGATCCTGATCCAAAAGAGCTGTTTGAGTTTTTGGATCTCATGACATTTCGAACCCTGACAAACCGTGTCCGCGCGGCAATCGGGGAAGGGGAAACGGACGGGCTAAGACGGGATGACACCCAAGAGGCCATGCCGGCCATGCGAAATAACCCCGAAAATGTGAAATTTGACCGCGAGGCTTATGAATGCGTCCAAACAATGGAGCGCTTGAAACATTGGATTGCCCGCGCTCATGAAATGGGCGTCGTGGCTGTCGACCTTGAAACAGATAGTCTTGATAGTGCCGCCGCCAATTTGGTTGGGGTTTGTCTGGCTGTGGCCGATAATGAAGCCTGTTATATACCGCTAGGCCATACGGGCGGGGGCGATCTACTGGGTCACGGCGCGCCCGAGCAGATTGACATGACGGCGGCGCTTTCTGCGTTAAAACCTATGCTCGAAGACGGGTCCGTTCTCAAAGTCGGTCAAAACTTCAAATATGATCTGGGCGTCTTACAACGTCATGATATCATGGCTACCCCATATGATGATACAATGCTCATGTCTTACGCGCTTGAAGGCGGGCTTCATAATCACGGAATGGATGAATTATCGGACCTGCATTACGGGCATAAGCCAATATCGTTCAAAGAGGTGGCGGGCACAGGCAAAAATGCTCGCACATTTAATGAGCTATCCCTCGATGAAGCCACGCCTTATGCGGCCGAGGATGCCGATATAACCTTTCGTCTTTGGAAGTTCTTCAAACCTAAATTGGGCCAGCAACAGGTCGCAAACGTTTATGAAACGCTGGAACGGGGTATGCCCACCGTTCTCGCCAATATGGAAAACCAAGGCATCAAAGTTGATAAGGCCGTGTTGGCGCGCTTATCCTCAGAGTTCGCCCAGAAAATGGCCCAGCTTGAAGATCAAGCCCATGAGCTGGCCGGCGAGCCCTTTAATGTCGGTAGTCCCAAACAACTCGGCGATATCTTGTTTGGAAAGATGGAGTTTAAAGGCAGTAAGAAAACCAAAACCGGGGCCTGGCAAACGGGCGCTGGTGTGTTGGAAGAGCTGGCAGCCGAGGGCCATGAGCTCCCAAAGGCCATTCTTGATTGGCGGCATTATGCCAAATTAAAATCAACCTATACGGATGCGCTAGTCGGGCAGATTAATCCTCATACAGGTCGTGTCCACACAAGCTTTTCCTTAGGGGCGACGACAACGGGGCGTCTGTCATCCTCTGATCCCAATTTGCAAAATATTCCAATCCGTACCGAAGACGGGCGAGAGATTAGAAACGCCTTTATCGCGGAGCCCGGTCATGTGTTGGTCGCGGCGGATTACTCCCAGATTGAGCTTCGGATACTCGCCCATGTGGCCGATCTTCCGACCATGAAACAGGCTTTTTCCGACGGGGTTGATATTCATGCTTTAACCGCGTCCGAGATGTTTAATGTTCCAATATCTGAAATGGACCCGATGACGCGGCGCAAAGCCAAAGCGATTAACTTCGGGATTATTTACGGCATATCCGCTTTTGGTCTGGCCAATAATCTTGGCATATCCCGCACGGAAGCCAAGGAATATATCGACAGCTATTTCGAAAAATTCCCAGGTATCAAAGCTTATATGGAGGCCGCCAAAAATGAGGCGCGTGAATATGGTTATGTCAAAACCTTATTTGGGCGAAAATGCCATATCAAATATATCCGGGATCGTAACTGGAACAGACGTGGCTTTGGCGAACGTCAGTCAATTAACGCGCCGATCCAAGGCGCTGCCGCCGATGTGATGCGTCGGGCCATGATAAAAATGCCCGAGGCGATTGAGCCTGTTGAAGGCGCGCGCATGCTCTTACAAGTCCATGACGAATTGGTCTTTGAAGTCCCCGAAGCCAAAGCTGATACTCTCATCACAACTGTGACAAAGGTGATGGAAAATGCGGCCATGCCCGCTGTGAATTTGTCGGTACCGTTGGTTGTTGAGGCTAATGCAGCAAAAAACTGGAATGACGCGCATTAATAGACTATGACATTGAAGAACATGAAAGCATTGGCAATATATTTAGTGCCGATTATTGCAATATATCTATTTGATTTATATGTTCTGGAACCGGGTAGAATGACGACCCGGGCAGAAATGCGGGCGCCACAAATGAATGAAAATGCGATTTCTCTTTGCCGTCGTGGGTTCAACGTTTTGAATTTACGTAATCGTGATCTTGATGATCCATTAATTCATTCTAGATTGCGGAAAAATTCCACTGAATTTTTCATTTCTTGGAATACAAAATTTAGCACAAAAATATTGTGCAAAGTAGAAACCTACCAAAACCGATACAATATTACTCAGTATGACTATGATGGAGATAATATTCTTCCTCATTTGGTTGAAGAAAAGACAAATTTCTTGGATGTTAATTGGATTACCCATGAGCCATTTAACAAGAACACTGACGAAGAGTAGGTCGCGTGCGGGAGATTCTGACAGGTTTAGGAATTTTTGCAGCTATCACTGCCGTGCTTGCTGTTGGGTTTTTGCTCCCGTCCGATGATGTTGTGAAAGATGACCCTTTTGAGCCAAATAAAATCACAACAAATCTCGCAAACCTAGGTGATCTTAATCCGGATGTGGATTTGGTTGAGACGGTTAATCCGCATCAGATATTAAGTTCATTGGATAAAATTCGTTCTGGACGATTTAAATATAGCGAGAATACAGTGTCTTGGCGATTTGTCCCGCCGATAAACTGGGGGAATGTGCCAGCCCAAGATGTAGTTGCACAAGCGATCCAGCAATGGGCGATGGTAGACCCTTTCCTCGTTAGCTTTGATGAAACGGGGAATGTTGAAGATTTTGATCAGGCCGTGTTTTTTATGCTGGATTGGCAAGCCTTTCATCAAACTGCACGTAAGGTTACACGCTATGCATGGGATATTGAGATGGCGGACGCTCGGGCCGCACGTCTGGCCTATGCGTTAAGTGTCATTGAAAATAATCCGGATATGCAAATCAAGACCTATAGAAATCAGTTAATTGGACTATCTGATTTCCATATTCAGAGAATGAGCCACCCAGACTTTGGAGGGTCTATACAAAAAATTTTGGAGTTGAAGGGTTTTAAAGCTTTATGTGATGTGCTTGATGGGCTTAGCAGTTGCCAGATTTAAAATGGATGAATTATGACGAAACTTGTTTTAACCCGTCACGGCCAATCAGAATGGAATTTACAAAACCGCTTTACGGGTTGGGTGGATGTTGGCCTTACGGATAGAGGTATAGCAGAGGCCAAAAAAGGAGCAGAACTACTGATTGCTGAAAAAGTCCGTTTTGATGCTGCCTATACAAGCTATCTTAACCGGGCGATCCACACATTATGGATCACGCTTCAAGGCGTTGACCAAATGTACTTACCTGTGACGAAAGATTGGCGTCTTAACGAACGCCATTATGGTGGCTTAACGGGTCTCAACAAACAGGAAACCCGTGATAAACATGGTGATGAACAGGTCCATATTTGGCGCCGGAGTTTTGATGTGCCACCGCCAGCTATAGACACGGCTCATGAATATCATCCGTCACATGAGGAAAAATATGCGGATATTGATCCAAAGCTACTGCCAGGTGCCGAGAGCTTAAAACTCACAACCGAACGTGTGCTCCCCTATTTTGAGAGCGATATTGCCCCACAAATTTTGGCTGGGAAGAACCTCATTATCTCCGCACACGGAAACTCTTTGCGAGCGTTGACAAAATCACTGTTTAAAGTTTCTGATAGCGACATACCGGGATATGAATTTCCGACGGGCAACCCGCTTTTAATCGATCTGGAAGATGGCACGCTCAACATTCGATCGGCGCGTTTCTTGGATCAAGACAGAACCAAGCCATTACCACCCTTACCAACTGCTTGAACGACCAATATTATATGAACGAGGCCTTGCGATTGTCCAAGGCCCAGAAAGGTCGAACAGGCGAAAACCCGTCGGTTGGCTGTGTCATTGTTTTAAATGATGAAATTGTCGGTCGAGGGACCACCTCTGATGGCGGTCGCCCACATGCAGAGACTAATGCTTTACAGGTCGCTGGAATTCAAGCCAAAGGGGCCACGGCTTATGTGACTTTGGAGCCTTGTTCTCATTATGGTCAGACGGGCCCTTGCGCAAACGCGTTAATTGATGCGGGCATATCGCGCTGTGTTATCGCAACTATCGATCCGGATCCGCGTGTTCATTGGCGCGGGGCTGCGCTACTACAAGAAGCCGGTATAGACACTATCATTGGTCTAGGGGATATCGAAGCTCGACAGATTAACGCCGGTTTTTTTTCAAAGTTTGCTTAAAAAACAATCTTAAAATGTAAGCTTACAACTCTGAAAAGAATTTTTGATTTTTCTGACCCTATTTAGAAAAAAGTCTTGATTCGTTTTGGGGATTGACCAAATAGAGCAGGTCTAACGGGGCAGGTTATGAAAAGACTATATAAAGACAATTTGATATCTAATCGAGAATTGCCAGTATCAGTCGATATAGCAAATGATGTGACTTTTTTACATGGGGCATTAAGAGCTGCCCAAAATAGCCGTGCCCTTGTTCGTGATAAAATAATCAATGATATCATAGAGGTATTGGAGTGTGAGGCTGACGAGATTGAATTTCTTTTTAAGCATGAGCCTCAAAATGGTCAGGAAATTTTCGATTTTCCAGACGATGAACGCCTTCGTTTTGTTATGCGAAACAACTTTTTAGATGCGGCGGAATAAACGCGAATATTTCCTAATTTTGTTCGTTT
>CAZPLJ010000023.1:20910-38288 GCA_964587545.1 uncultured Caulobacterales bacterium
GATATGTCATGGCGCCAACATAATCGGTGAATGACCGCTGTGTATGACAAGTTTGTTAGGAAGGCTGTCTTTTGGTTTCAGTTTGTGTCCCTCGAATTTCTATCGTTTATTTTATATCACTCATTATATCACTCAGGGCGAGAACCTGACCCGCCAAATAAAGCGACCCGCATATTAAAATACGCGGGGGGTTGTCATGTTCATCTTTAAACTGTGACACACCGAGTTTTATGGCTTTTGAAACGGCCTGAGTTAGATCATCTGCCACATCTCCTTTTAGACCTCTATGACGCGCGAGTTCCAATAAGGTTTCAGGCGCAAGAGATGTATGTCCAGAAATATCAAGGGCGATAAGTCCGCTGGCAACGCCTTTAAAATTGTCAAGAAAGCCGCCGACATCTTTATTGGCTAATATCCCCATGACCAAAATCAAGGGTCTCGGCGAGCGGGCCTCTAGCGAGGTAACAGTACTTGCCAACACTTGTCCGGCGTGCGGATTATGCCCGCCGTCAAGCCAAAGTTCCCCATTTATGTCTTTGACCATGTCATATAACGGACCTCGCGTGACGGGCTGCATCCGTGCGGGCCAGCTCACCCTGTTTAAACCCTTAGAAATCGATGCAGGTTTAAGCTGAAGATGTGTTGCGAGCGCAATGGCCAGCCCTGCATTTTGAATTTGATGCGACCCGACAAGACCCGGCAAAGGCAAATCCATGACTTGGCTCTCATCTTCAAACACCATGCGCCCTTGTTCGATATAGCTACGGAAGTCCTGCCCGAAGGTTTTCGGAACAGCATTAAATTTACTGGCTTCGGCGTCCAGCACTGCGCTTACAAGATCGGATTGAGCCCCAATAAATATGGGGGCATGCCATTTAAAAATGCCCGCTTTTTCGCGCGCAATACCGGCCAAGTCGCGACCCAGAAATTCGGCATGGTCATAAGCAATCGGTGTGATGCCGACGGCGCTGGGGTGTTCGATGACATTGGTGGCATCATAGCGTCCGCCAAGTCCAACCTCGATGATGGCGACATCGGCCGAGGTTTCGCTAAAGGCGAGATAAGCGGCGGCCGTTGTGGCTTCAAAAAAGGAGAGGGGCTTACCGTCATTGGCCGTCTCGACGCGTGTGAGCACATCAATGAGCATATCATCCGAAATCTCTTGCGATCCGACCACAATACGTTCGCGAAAGTGAACCAGATGTGGGGATGTATAAACATGCGCTTTGAGGCCTTGAGCCTCAACCATGGCCTTAAGGAATGCTACTGTCGACCCTTTGCCATTGGTTCCAGCAATGTGAATGACCGGCGGGAGCTTAAACTGTGGATTATCTAAAGCCTTTAAGACGCGCTCAATACGCTCCAGCCCCAAATCGATTTTCTTGGGATGCAAGGCGGCTAATCGCGCAAGTGCGGCGTCCAGCGGTGATTGGCCTGTTGTATTCAGGGGCTCATTCATGCGCGCGCCATGCCCTAATTTTTACCAAATGTCGAGAGACGACCTCTTATCTTTCCCGGTCTGGTAGATATATTTCTTGTTTCGAAATTTTGAGACGTCGCATAATTCAAATCAGGTAACTGAAAGAAGAGCGCTGCATAGAAATTGCGCCTCTCAGGTGTACTAAATTGATCATAGTTTCGATTAGCTTGTAGAGGAAACCAAGACTAAAGTTTCTGATATTAAAGAGGGATTTTTGGTTATTCCGAATATATTTTAGGGTTCATAAATGATTATCAAATTTGTCAGAAATTGCTTTTTTGGGGTGATTTTCGCGACCCTATCATTATCTCAACTTTATGCGCAAACCGATTCATTTGAACTCGATATCGTGTCCGTGTCCGGTGCCTCAGACGCCAGTTTTCCGGCGTCAAATGTTATAGACGGCAGTACATCCCTATTGTCTCGTTTTGCTACCATTCAAAATCCCGGCGACTTATTCCTCGATTTGGATTCGCTAAGAAATATTGATCAGATAGATATCGCTTGGGCCCGCGGTAATAATCGCAGATATATTTTTGAGATCGCAACACGACAAAGTATTAGTTCCGCATGGAATACGGTTTTTCAAGGTGAAAGCTCTGGTGCAACGCGAGACTTCGAAAGCTATGATATTTCCAATATTGACGCGCAATTTATCCGTATAAGAGGGTCCGGAACAACATCCGGATCACGTTGGACGGCTATAACAGAGGTAAAAGCATTTGGGCGAAACAGTGTTAGTAATGAATTGCATGTGGCTTCCGCGTATGGGGATTCACATCGAAATTTCCCACCGTCAAATGCACTCGATAATGATCTTAGCTTTTCGTCTAGATTTTCTAGCAATGCAAATCCAGATGACTTATTTTTAAATTTGGGAACAGTTCAAGCTTTGGATAATGTCCAAATTGCTTGGGCGAGAGGCGATAGCAGATCATATAATTTTGAAATTGCGATTCGAGAAGAAGAAACCGATAATTGGACCACGGTGTTTCAAGGCGAAAGTTCCCGAGAAACCCTTGGATTAGAACCCTATAGGTTTGACAGGCAAGACGCTCAGTTCATTCGAATAAGAGGTTTATCTAATTCTCTCGGAAATGCTTTTACGGCCATAACAGAAGTGGAAGTTTTTGGTCAAAAAATTCAACAATCTGGAATTCCACTTTTCTCTGGCGTCAATGATGTCTCCGATACGTTTGAAGGATTTCTGTCCGGTGAAGCCGACTATGACGGTCGCGGGGATGAATATGATCAAGTCAATTATGAGGGCCTTCGCGAAGACTATAGGTTTGTTGCTGCCGCGGCGCCGGGTGTTGTATTGGTTTTCAAGCCAGCCCCGGAAACCGGGAATGATGTGCTTGTATCAATTGACGGTATATTATTTGAAGGATCAGAAACTCCAGTGGCGATCGAAGAGCTGATTGCCGGAGATAGTTCAGACGATAACGGATCCGATGATAATGGCTCTGATGGTGACAGTGATAATGACACTGGGTCCGAGGAGGATGGTTCGGGTGGTAACGGTTCTAGCGGTGGCAGTTCCGGTGATGATAATTCTGACGGTGATAGTTCTGGTGATGCTGGCTCTGAGGAAGATGGTTCTGACAATAGCGGTTCCGACGGTGATAGTTCCAGCGATAGCGAATCTGATGGAAATAATGGTGACTTATCAATGCTGACGCATTTCGGCCAAGACGTTAAACTTATCGGGGCCAATGTCGCCTGGAATAACTTCAGTTCAGATTTTGGTGGCGACAATCTCAGTGTTCCTGCTTATCAAAATAGATTTAGAGAAATTGCTGAAGCCGGCGGAAATTCGGCGCGCATCTGGGTCCACACAAGCGCACAAGTCACGCCGCAAATCGAACAAGATGGGCGCGTTACTGGCCTGAGTAACTTCACGTCGGACGCGCAGGTTATATCCGACCTCAGGTCGGTACTGGATGCCGCTTGGGTCGAAGGCATTGTGGTGACATATAGCTTGTTTTCCTTTGATATGTTTTGTGACATTCATGGGGACGATTTTGGATATAGACGGGCCACAGATATGGAACGTCATGTCGTGATGGTTCGTGATGAAGCTCAGTCATATGTGGATAATGCCTTAACCCCAATGGTGGAGGGTTTGAAAGATCATCCGGCATTATTTGCTTATGAGATATTCAACGAGCCAGAAGGCGCGATTTTTGATCATACAGAAGCCGGCGAGTTTTGTCCCGGTCGCGGCGAGGGTAATGATCCTTTCGCCTTTCCAAGAGACGCGTCTGATAATGGTTTAGTGGAAGGCTTTACAATTGAAATCGCGCAAAGTTTTGTCAATCATACGGCCGCCGCCATACATGCAGCGGACCCTAACGTAAAAGTTACGACTTCAACCCATACAGATTTCTTCAGTGATTTTTTAAACGAAACACTCATAAATCTGCCCGATTCTAATCCGAATGGGATTTTGGATTTTTATGAATTGCACTCATATCCGTCTTACGCAAACCCACCTTACACAACGAATGTGGATGTTTATAATTCTGATCGTCCCATAATCATCGGCGAATATTCGTTGGAAGATGTCAATCAATTATCTTCTTCTACCGTTGAAGGTGTGAATTCGATTTTCGAGATAATTTCAAACGGCTACGCTGGCGCGTGGCCCTGGTCTTTGTCCACCGTTGGTAATGGGGGGCTTAGAGATATACAGGATGCAATTAACGCGGCAGGCGGTTTAGTGGAACCCTTCGATAGAGATGCTATTGAAAGCTGTATCGAAAATCAGGACTCAAGCTGTTATAATCAGTAATTATGATTTATGAGCCGATCTTATTTTTCAACGAGGTTAATTTCGAACATATATGGCCATAACTTCCCGGTGACAAATAAGCGCTTGTCCTCTTTGTCATAGGCAATGCCATTGAGCACATTTTCACCCTTGAGTCTGTCGGGTTCATCCTCAAGAATTTTATCTTTTTCACTCAGGAGACCTGTTAAATCGATGATAGATCTAATCTTTCCGGATTTCGGGTCGATTTTTACAATTAAGTCCGTCTTCCACACATTCGCCAGTAATTCTCCTTCGACCCACTCAAGCTCATTGAGCAATTTGACGGGCTTGCCATTGAAAGTGACTTGAAACCGACGTTCCTCCTTAAGTGTAACGGGATCCAAGACTCGAATATATGGCGTCCCGTCACTGAGATATAGAGACGTCGGGGAAATGGCCAAACCCCAGGCTTCACCCTCATAGTTGAAGGTTGATTTTGGTAAAAGGCTGGCGGGGTTAAACACAAAACCCGTTTTGGATTTCCACGTCACCATGACTAAATCATCGCCGCGGGTCGTTAATCCTTCTCCAAACATATCCAACGCAAGAGATGTGGAGTGTAAGACTTCTCCGGTTTCAAGATCGACGCGTCTGACAGAAGAGCGACCCGGCAAGCCGGTACTTTCATAAATAAATCCGTCCTTAAAAACCAAGCCTTGGGTAAAGGCTTTTTTATCATGGGCGAATTTTTGAACAATCTCATATGTATATACGGAGATCGGTGACGCGTTTGTTTTCGCCGCCGCGGGCACCGCCAAACTTGATGATAAAACTGCAAGCGGTAGAAAACGGCACCAAAAATTTCGGTAGTCTCTAGCAGTCGTCTGGAGGATGTCGGATAAAAGTAAAATGAGTTTCCGTTCTCAGAGGGTTTAGGTTGACGCGATGTTGACTAGCAAACTTTCGAAAATAAGCATAGAGTGATATTCAAGATAAAGCACTCTGCGTGTTTTTTGGAACTAGGGGGCTTTATAAACAATTTCTCCGTCCAGCACGGTCATTATAACATTGGCTGACATAATATCTTCATTAGCAATCGTCATGAGATCTTTGTCAAAAATGGTGAAATCCGCGAGCTTACCGATCTCTATCGTGCCAAGGTCCGTCTCTTGAAAGGCCGCATGGGCCGGCCAGATGGTAAACATTTTCAGCGCTTCTTGCCGCGTGACTTTCTGGCCCGGATACCAGTTTTCATTGCTAAAGCCAGTGAGGTCTTTACGTGTCACGGCGGCGTAAAACTCAATCCGTGGATCGCCGACTTCCACCGGGGCGTCCGATCCTCCGGCAATGATGGCCCCTGAATCAATCAGGCTGCGCCACGCATAGCCTCCGACCAGCCGCTTCGGTCCGATACGATCTACGGCAAAGTGAAAATCGCCAATCGCATGGGAGGGCTGCATGGACGGGATAATGCCCATCTCGGCATAGCGGGGTAAATCATCCAGATGCACAATTTGCGTATGCTCGATACGCCAACGAGGTGTTTTAACTTTGCGCGCCTCTTCGGGAACGGCCTTATAGGCGTCTTCATACCAATCAAGCACCAGCCGATTGGCCTTATCTCCAATGGCATGTGTGTTGACTTGTATGCCGTTCTTAAGTGCGGTTTCCAGAATTGGCATGATTTTATCTCGGGTTGTCAGCATCAAACCGATATTGTCCGGATCGTCATCATAAGGCTCAAGAAGAGCCGCGCCGCGCGAGCCTAACGCTCCGTCTGAGTATAGCTTAATGGCCCGTGTTTGGATCGGCGCGTCTGAGCTACTATCGAATAATGCTTGATCAAAGCCCTCAGTAATATCGAGCGAATTATAAACACGTAAAGGGAGTTCGCCGGATTGAGCGACCTTTTTCATTATCGGAACATTGCGGCGATCCACCGACATGGCATGCACATTCGTCCAGCCACGCGAGGCATATAATTTTGCCCCAACACTATAGGCTCTCTCGCGAAGGCCTTCGGTTTGACGGGGCAATAATCTCATGACGAGATCGCTGGCTTTATCGATCAGCATGCCTGTCGCATCTCCGTTGGAGTCTCGCAAGATATCTCCGCCAAAGGGGGATTGTGTGTCCTTTGTTATGCCTGCGGCTTTAAGGGCTGCGCTATTGACGACGACGGCGTGACCATCCGCGCGCTCTAAAATAACCGGATTATCCGGCGCGACCATATCGAGATCGTTTTTGTTTGGAAATCTTTCATCCGGCCAATGCGTTTCAATCCATCCCCGTCCATAGATGGTCTGTCCTTTGGGTGTGGTTTCAACGCTCACGTAAAGACGTTTCTTTAAATCCTCGATCGACTTTGTGCCTTCAAGGTTAAGTGTCATTTCGCGTAGACCAATGCCGAGCAAATGGGCGTGGGCGTCGGTAAATCCAGGAAATAATGTGGCGCCTTTAAGGTCGGTCACTTTCGAATTTCCACACCAAGATGTGTCTACATTTTCAGAGGTAAGGTCCGTTATTCTATTTTTCTCTGTCTTGAGTGCCGACACAGTTGGGTTTGCGTCGATGGCGGTATAAATTGTCCCGCCGATATAGCAGTTTGAGGTTAAATTGACGGGCTCATTGGAAACAGTTTCATTGGACGCCGAACAGCTGGAAATCATGAAAGCCGCCGCGGATAATAATCCCAAGGTAAATCTAGATGTCATACTATCTGGATATCAGACAGACTGTCTGGGTCAAACAGCTTCTTTCTAAATCTACTCTTCCTCAGTGTCTCGTGTAACTTGTGAGCGAGCGAAGCGCGCCATGCCCACTAACAGGAAAATCGCGATTAATGCTGAGACACTTTCTATGGCCCAAAAGGCTAGGAATTTTGAAGACGGAAAACCAGCCAGGAAACTTGCGAAAAAGCGCGCGACAGCAATGCCGCCCATGTAAGCGATGATAAAATAAAGGGCCGGGCGTTCCAGATGAGGTTTGAAAAACGCGGATAGGAATAGAGTGGCCGCGCCCAGACAGGTTCCGCCATAAATGGCCATTAATTCGCTCACGCCGTCTGAGCTGATTGTGTTGGCGCCCAAAATGGTCGTGCGCAACGTTTCTGGGTTAAAGAAGGCGTAGAACCCAAACAGGGCCCATCCTATCGCGTTGATAAGAAGAAATATACGTGTGATGCTCATAATATATCCCTGTTTATGAACTGTTGAGTCAGATTATTCAAATTCCATTATCACATCGTCAACGGCAAGGTTATCCCCTGGCGCGCAATTTAATTTCTTAATAACACCTTTTTTCTCGGCGCGAAGCGTGTTTTCCATTTTCATCGCCTCGACAATGGCCAGAGCCTGTCCGTCTTGAACTTCTTCACCTTCCTCAACTAAGACGGATACAATCACGCCTGGCATTGGACAAAGAAGTAGGTTTGATGTGTCTGGCGCGATTTTGACTGGCATAAGTTTGGCAAGTTCAGCGCCGCGTGGTGTGCGAACTTTGGCCGTATATTCAACGCCCCGATGCCAGACCTTAAATCCTTCGGCGCAAGGTTCCGTTTTGAAGTTGAAGCTTTCATTATCAACGGCCGCGTGAACAAGACGCTGACCGGGACGCCAACTGACAATGACTTCCATATCGATAGCGGCCTTATCGCTTTCATCTTCCATGGTGATAGTCCGAAGTCCTTCCTCACCGTGAATATCAGCCGTATAATGATAAACCTCGTCATCGTTGACCTTGAGCTCTACGGCCCAAAGGTCAGGGATGTGGCGCTCATGATTGGGTAGGCTGCCGGAGATCTCAGCGGCGCGGTGTTCTTTAATGTCATGCATTAGCGCGACAAGCGCGGCAATTTTTCGGGTGTGACCCGTATTGACCTCGGCGCCTTCAAACCCGTCCGGATATTCTTCTGCAATAAAGGCTGTCGTGATATCCCCGCGAACGAAACGGTCATGATCATAAACGGCTTGCAGGAAGGGGATATTATGTCCAATGCCGTCGAGCAGGAAGTTATCAAGCGCAAAGCGCTGCGCGTTTATCGCGATCCCTCTATCTTCGCCCCATGTACAAAGCTTGGCGATCATCGGATCATAAAACATGCTGATCTCGCCGCCTTCAAAGACGCCCGTATCGTTGCGGATAATCGCGCCGTCACGTCCCTTACCTTCAATGGGGGGGCGATATTTCACAAGACGGCCTATTGACGGCAAGAAATTCCGATAGGGGTCTTCGGCATAGATACGACTTTCAATCGCCCAGCCATTAAGTTTCACATCCTTTTGTTTGATCGAAAGCTTTTCGCCCTGCGCCACCCGGATCATTTGCTCAACGAGGTCGACGCCCGTGATCAATTCCGTGACGGGATGCTCGACCTGTAGGCGGGTATTCATCTCAAGGAAGTAAAAGTTTTTGTCTTTATCAACGATAAATTCCACTGTGCCGGCGCTGTCATAATCTACGGACTTGGCCAGCGCGACAGATTCTTTACCCATGGCTTTACGGGTTTTTTCATCTAGGAATGGCGAGGGCGCCTCTTCAATGACTTTCTGGTTGCGGCGCTGAATAGAACATTCGCGCTCACCCAGATAAATCACATTGCCATGCTTATCGCCTAATATCTGGATTTCGATATGGCGAGGTTGCTCCACGAATTTTTCGATGAAAATTCTATCATCACCAAAGCTGTTCGCCGCTTCATTTTTCGAGGATTGAAAACCTTCGCGGGCTTCATCGTCAGTGTAAGCAATCCGCATGCCTTTACCGCCGCCGCCCGCACTGGCTTTGATCATAACGGGATAGCCGATTTTCTTAGATATTTTGACCGCTTCTTCCGCGTCCTCAATGAGGCCCATATGCCCGGGAACCGTTGTGACTCCCGCTTCTTGGGCGAGTTTCTTAGACGTAATCTTATCACCCATAGACACGATGGAGTTTGGATTGGGTCCAATGAATATTATCTTTTCTTTTTTGAGGCGTTTGGCAAATTCGGGGTTTTCCGACAGAAACCCATAACCCGGATGGACGGCATCTGCGCCCGTATCTTTTACGGACTGAATAATTTTATCCATCACCAGATAGGACTGGTTGACCGCAGGTGGTCCGAGATGAACGGCCTCATCCGCCATCTCGACATGAAGCGCATTTTTGTCGGCATCTGAGTAAACGGCGACGGTCTTGATGCCCATTTTCTTAGCGGTTTTAATAACCCGACAGGCTATCTCTCCGCGATTGGCTATAAGGATTTTTTTGATTTTTTTAGTCGGCATGATTTTGTCTTTTTGTCGGCTAAATTAAAGCGGCAGATTATCGTGTTTCTTCCACGGGGCATTGAGCTTTTTTTCTCGCAACAGAGAAAACGCCCGGCAAACACGTTTGCGTGTGCTTTGCGGCTGTATCACTTCATCAATATAGCCGCGCTCCGCAGCCCTAAATGGTGATAGGAATTTATCTTCATAACCCGCCGTATGTTCCGCGATTTTTTCTGGATTATCGAGGTCTTTTCGATACAAAATCTCAACTGCGCCTTTGGCACCCATCACCGCGATTTGTGCGGTTGGCCAGGCATAATTAATGTCCCCGCCCAGATGTTTTGGAGCCATCACGCAATAAGCCCCCCCGTAAGCTTTACGCGTAATCACAGTGACCAACGGTACGGTCGCTTCGCCGTAAGCATATAATAGTTTAGCGCCATGCTTGATCACGCCGTTATATTCCTGCGAGGTTCCCGGTAAAAAGCCCGGTACATCGACAAGGGTCAATATTGGAATGGAAAAAGCATCACAGAAGCGCACAAATTGCGCGCCCTTGCGTGAGGCGTTACTGTCCAGACAGCCGGCCAGTACCATGGGTTGGTTTCCGACAACGCCAATCGTGCGTCCTTCAAGACGAATAAAGCCAACGACGATATTCTTGGCGAAATCCGGCTGAATTTCAAAAAAGTCGCCTTCATCGGCCACTTTTTCTATTAGTTCTTTAATATCATAAGGCAGGTTGGGATTATCCGGCACCAATGTATCCAGACTTTCGTCAATCCGATCATGGGCGTCATAAAATGGGCGCTCTGGCGTGCCTTCGCGATTATTAAGTGGCAAGAAATCAAACAGGCGACGAACTTCGGATAACGCTTCCATATCATTGTCATAGGCCATATCCGCGACACCGGATTTTGTCGTATGGGTTTTCGCCCCGCCCAGCTCTTCTGCCGTGACGATTTCATTGGTCACCGTTTTAAGAACATCAGGTCCGGTTAAGAACATATAGCTGGTGTCTCTCACCATAACGATGAAATCAGTCAGAGCCGGGGAATAAACAGCGCCGCCTGCGCTGGGTCCCATGATAACACTGATTTGAGGGATAACGCCTGAGGCTATGATATTGTTTTGAAAGACATCCGTATACCCTGCCAGCGCCGCTACGCCTTCCTGAATACGCGCACCGCCACTATCCTGCAGGCCAATGATTGGCGCACCATGTTTCATGGCCATACGCTGAACTTTGCAGATTTTAGCCGCATGCGTCTCAGACAGAGACCCGCCGAAAACTGTAAAGTCCTGCGCAAATATAAAGGTTTTACGACCGTTTATCGTCCCCCAACCGGTGACAACGCCGTCACCTGAATAATGCTGATTTTCCATCCCGAAATCAGTCGAGCGATGGGTGACAAACATGTCAAATTCTTCAAAACTGTCTGGATCAAGCAGCAATTCTATGCGTTCACGGGCTGTCAGTTTACCCTTAGCATGTTGCTTTTCTATGCGATTTTGACCCCCGCCAAGGCGAGCCTCATCACGTCTGTCTATTAGCTGATTTAAAATATCGCCCAAGCGTTCTCTCCAAAGTTCTCGCCATATATTACGACATAAAGTCGTGAACCTACCTGTATTGAGCAACATTACATAGCTGCAACTTTGTCACAGTCGGGTGTCGGATAAAATACAGTTGCAACAGTAACATTATCTAATTTTTAGGTGCAGTATTGACCTGTTTCGTCTAAAGGCTGCTCTTTATCAGGAGGTGACGATGTTGCGTGGAGTTTTACTTGGCTTTAGCCTTTTGACTTTCAGTAGTTTGGCTTTTGCTCAAACTGAGCCGGTACAGATTGAGAGTGATCGGGAAGATAGACCGCGAGTTGAGCCTTTACGGGGGGTGATATCGGTAGTGAGACCGGCAGGTTTATTATTTGCAAGCTTTGATAGGAATACGGATTATCAGATAAGCTTAGAGGAATTTAATGTTGGCGCGCAGGCGGCTTATAAGAGTGCGAATGGCGATGGTAGTCAAAGCCTAAGCCTAATTGAGGTGCAAAATTGGCGATTAGCGGTATTGGGCTCTCTCGACGCTCTGCCGGGAAATGGCAGTTTTGATAGCAATTATGATAATCGTGTCACGCAAGATGAGTTTTTAGAGGCTTTACGGTTTGAGTATGATCGTGCCGATAGTGATGAAGACGGCATTGTCTCATTTTCTGACCTGCTTCAGATACGAGACCTTGGCCAAAGAGGTATTCGCGGTGGCCAACGAGGCGAGGGTCAGGGAGCTCGGGGTCAAGGCCAGCGGGGGCAGGGACAGAGAGGTCAAGGTCAAAGAGGACAGGGTCAAAGAGGACAGGGTCAAAGAGGTCAAGGAGGACAAGGACGTCCTCAAAGGTAATCGCTGATAGCATTACATGAACCTAATATTAACGTAACTGTCAGTCTGGCCTCACTCTTGCTATGTCATAAGACATTATGACAAAATTGCATACATCCCGATTAGCTGCCTGTTTTTCCACACTGATGTTCACGGTGTGTAGTGCCACGGTTTCCTTTGCGGCAAATCTACCGGATATTTCTCCTGAACAAATTGCTCAGGATATCGAGAGAATTTATAATCCTCAAACAAGGCAAACGGAATTTATTGCGCGTGATTTCGATCCCTTTGAGACCGATGAAAGCGTCGCGGGTTCTGTTCGCTTAAGATCAGCACAATCCGCCACGACACTTGACGGGCGTTATGTATCTGACGGTGCATTTTTAGACATTACCACGACCTATGTGACGGACAGCCCAGATAGTTATGATATAAAAGGTTTTGAACGCGCGACTTTTCTTTCCGGCCAAGCTGTGAGTTTCGTCAGTTATGATAATCATCTTGTGAATTGTTCAACGGATACAAAAACTGTTGTCTATGATGATGGCTATTATAATGGGGCTTCTCATGGATATTTAGGCGGGCTATATCGCCCTTATCCCTATTATCGCGGATTTCAGAGTTTTGGGTGGTCCTATGCCCCGCTGCATGGCGGAGGATATTCCAGCTTTTTTTCCTATCCTCAATTTTTTAATGATGGTCGGACAATAAGACGAGATCGCAATCAAAGCCGAGTTCGCAATAATGATCGTAACCGCGACCGGATCAGAGATCGACTGCGCGACAGGACTACGGGAAGTGCACCTCGTTTGGGGAATGTGACACCGCGTTTGACGGGGGTTCCGCGAATAAACAATGAATTGGGTCTGGATATTGGATCAGACAATCGTGTGAATGATTCTGGTCAAATTCGGCGTGAGCGCGACGATGTAAAACGTCGATCGAATTTCAACAATATTTCGACAAATCGTCGAGGTGTGCGCAGAGTGATTGCGCCGTCAGGCAGCAAAAATCAAAACTCATCCTCACAGGCCCAAAGCCGCAGTTCTCCAACACCCGCCTCGCAAGGTAATACAGCAACTATTCGCCGCGATACGTCGTCGCCAGCCAACCGGTCATTGTCAACTTCGCGTGAACGCCCGAAGTTACAATCACGTAGAACAGTTTCGACATCGCGTTCAAACACAATTAAATCAAACAGCCGAGATATACGTCCGCCGAAAAGCTCGTCGCGCTCAGACACATCTAGCCGGTCTAATAGTTCAACGCGCAGATCAAGCTCATCATCTTCGAGTTCGCGAAAACCTTCGTCTTCTGTCAGTCGGTCTACGGATAAAGTCTTTAGCTCTCGCAATTCTGAGCGCAGCAAAAAGGTCCGTCGCTTTTTCCCCATGACGAGCAGCTATTATCGCACCAATACATATGTGGATTATCGCTGTTTGAAGGAAGAAAAGTTGACAATACATATTCCGCAAGAGCGGTTGGATGCCGCGCGCTTTGATGGCTTTGCAATTATATTACTCGATAATGCGGGACAGGAAATACCGGTTTTTGTACCGCCCAATTATGTCGAAGGCTTTCGTCAAGCGGTTGGTCACAAATCTTATGCCTCGCAACCACAGCCCCAGATAGGATCATCCGCTCGCGAACCTATTATTTATGGCGGATATCCTCCCGCCGGTAGGTAACGTTCTGATTTAAAACATTGTGTTTCATTTCAGGACAGATTGAAATCGCAAACCATCTCAAAACACCCCCAATAGACGTATTTTGTGTTGGCACGACGCTTGCAACACGAATGTTGAATTAACATCCCACGTTATTCTTGGTTTAGTCGCCTATAACTGCCCCGCTTTTTAGCGGGGCTTTTTTTTGGCTATTTAATGCCGTGAATACACGTCGGTGAGCTTAGTGTATTTCCCTAAATGGAAGAATTGAGTTTTGGCACGACGCTTGCAAGGAGAATATTGAATTAACATCCCACGTTGTTCTTGGTTTAGTCACCTATAACTGCCCCGCTTTTTAGCGGGGCTTTTTTTATGTCCGGTAATAATCGCGATACCAGTCGATAAACTTTGCAAGTCCCTGTTTGACCGATGTGCTGGGCTTAAACCCTGTGGCCGCTTCCAGCTTGGATGTATCGGCCCGGGTTAAATGCACATCGCCCATTTGCATAGGCATCATATTCTTGATGGCTTTTTTGCCGATGACGTCTTCCAGGGTTTTCACGAAATCCATGAGAGGAATGACCTGACTATTCCCAATATTATACAGTTGAAACGGGGCGGCTCCGCTACTGTCGGGCGCCGGGTTATCGCCGTCCCAGTTAGAATTTTTCTCAGGGACCACGTCACATAATTT
Organism: uncultured Caulobacterales bacterium; assembly: GCA_964587545.1. GTDB lineage: Bacteria > Pseudomonadota > Alphaproteobacteria > Caulobacterales > Maricaulaceae > JACOMS01. The sequence goes on from CAZPLJ010000023.1 coordinate 35,136, forward strand.
TATAATCCCGCTGACGATATCATCAATATAGGTAAAGTCGCGATACATGTCGCCATTATTGTAAATGTCTATTGTGTCGCCAGCCATAATGGCTCTGGTGAATTTATAATAGGCCATATCTGGTCGACCCCACGGGCCATAGACAGTGAAAAATCGCAAGCCCGAACAGGGTATATTGAACAAGTGACTATAGGCATGGGCCATCATCTCATTAGAGCGTTTTGTGGCCGCATAAAAGGTCAAGGGGTGATCTGTCGGCGTGACCTCTCGAAAGGGTTGAGCCGTATTGGCACCGTAAACTGAACTTGTTGAGGCATAGAGAAGATGTTTGACGGGAAATGCGCGACAACATTCCAAAATGTTTAAAAACCCCGTCAGGTTAGAATGTAGATAATCACGAGGATGAGACAGGCTATGCCTGACCCCGGCTTGGGCGGCAAGATTGATGACTATCTCGGGCTGGTGGGTTTTAAATTCAGTCTCAAGCGCAGCTTGGTCAGCAATATCGATACGGGCTTCCGTAAAGCCTTTAAAGGATGTGAGGCGTTCCAGCCGTGCCTCTTTCAAACCCACATCATAATAATCGGTCAGGTTGTCAATGCCGATCACCTCATGCCCGGCCTCTAGCAAGGCCAGCGCCACATGATTACCAATAAAGCCCGCGCTTCCTGTGATGCAATATTTCATGTGCGCGTCATAACCGCTTCATGTGTGGGCGTATATCAAATTTTAACATTGTCGCTGTTGATATATTCTTGGAACTAATTGCCGTTTGTTAGGAGCTAACATGTCCGATAAAGAGACCATTTTCAAAGATCTGGAAAACTTGGCGGCTCAAGCCGTATCCATCTCTGATTTATTTGCGATCGAACCGGATCGCATGGAAAATTTTGTATTTAAAAACGGGCCGTTGCGGGCAGATTTTTCAAAACAGGCGATTAGCAATAATGCTCGGTTTCGTTTGCTAGAGCTTGCCAATATTTGCGATGTCGAAGGCTGGCGCTCGCGTCTTTTCTCCGGGGACAAAATTAATAGCTCGGAAGATCGCGCCGTTTTACATATGGCCTTACGCGGGGTTGGCGGGTCAAAAGATATCCAAAAAGATGTCAAAGCCATGCGCAAAACCATGGCCGAGTTTGCGGAAAAAATTCGCAAAGGCCGTAAATTTAAATCTATTGTCCATATCGGCATAGGCGGCTCTGATCTGGGCCCGCGCTTTATCGCTGATGGATTGGCAGCAGACGCCAAAGCCAAATATGATTTAAGATTCGCCGAGAATGTCGACGGTGCATCTATTAATGATGCGCTGGACGGACTAGACCCCGCCTCCACTTTGGTGGTGGTCGTGTCCAAATCTTTCACCACACAAGAAACACGCATGAATGCCGAGAGCGCGCGTAGTTGGCTCTCCAAAGCGTTGGGGGATAAATATAAAGCTCATTTTATTGCCGTGACGGCCAATCGCGACGGCGCAGAAGAATTTGGGGTGGCGAGCGATCAGATATTTGATTTTTGGGATTGGGTTGGGGGTCGCTACTCTGTCTGGTCTGCGGTGGGCTTATCCTTGCAAATCGCTTACGGCCCGGAGGTGTTTGATGAGATGCTCAAAGGCGCGGCCGCTATGGATACGCATTTTCGTGATGCGCCATTATCTGAAAACTTACCGGTAATGATGGCTCTCACGGGTATCTGGAACCGCAATGTGCTCGGCTATAGTTCGCTTGCCGTTATTCCTTATGCGCGACGTTTACGGAAACTCCCCGCCTTTTTGCAACAGCTGGAAATGGAAAGTAACGGCAAGGCGATCGGTCGCGACGGCAAACCTGCCGGGCTGACCTGTCCGATTGTCTGGGGCGATGAAGGCACCAATGGCCAACATGCCTTTTTCCAATGGCTCCACCAAGGCACGCCGGGCGCGCCTGTGGATTTTGTCGCCGTGCTCAAAGATCATGAAAAGCGCGGCGCGCATCACAAGGCGCTGCTGGCGAATTGTTTCGCCCAATCTGAGGCTTTAATGATTGGCAAACCCGAATATAAAGTGCGCGAAGAGTTGGCGGGTGAGGAAAAAACCGACGCCCAGATCGACCAGCTCGCCTTACAGAAAACCTTTTACGGCAACCGTCCGTCGACAACGATTACGCTGGAAGAATTATCGGCTTTTGCGCTTGGGCAATTGATTGCGCTTTATGAACATAAGGTCTTTGTCCAAGGCGTCATTTGGGGCGTAAATAGTTTCGATCAATGGGGCGTGCAGCTCGGCAAGGTCCTCGCCAGTAGCATCTTATCCGAATTTGACGGCGACACAGGTGAGCACGACCCATCCACCAGCGCGCTCATTGATTTGGTGGAGTAGGCAAACTGAGAGATATTCAATATTTATCATCGCGTGTCTTACTTGGCGCGATTTTTCGGAGCGCTTTTGAATGGTCCTTCTCTTTGGATGAAGAGAGATGATCTCACTGGCCTCGTTGGTGGCGGAAACAAAACCCGCAAGTTGGAGTATATTGTGGGTGATGCCTAAAATAAAGGGGCAGACATGCTCGTCACGGTAGGGGCCATACAATCTAATCATACACGACAAACCGCATCCGCAGCTGCCAAAGCGGATTAAAATGCGCTCTTCTTCATTGTGCATGGACCAAAGATGCTGGTCCGAATTACAGACATATTGGTAATATACTACTAAGTCATTTGATGGGCGCTGAGCTTTACATTGATGAAACAGAACGCCCCATAGAAGACCAAGGTCCATTAGAGGAATTTATGGCCCATCTGCGGGCACAAGGCCATACGCCCTATCTTATTTATTGGTACCACTCTAACTGACTCATTATTAGGTAGTGCATCAGTTTGAAATTAGCATGTGACTGAACTGAGAATATATTTCTGCTTTCGCATCGGTGACTGACCCGAATATGCTTGGCTGTGGTAACATTTCTTGCGACCAATAGTAAACTTCTTCTTCGTCATCAAATTTAAGTTCCTCTACATAGAACTCGCAATTACCATCTTCGCGCCAAGCATAAGGTCCATACCGCTAAAAACGGTCATGTCCCGCGGCTAGATATACCCTATATTCACGGCGAGCGTAGCGGGTGGTTCGTCGACGGCGTGCTACAGGGAAAAATCCGCGATATCCTCATCGCCTCTAAA
>CAZPLJ010000024.1:0-3129 GCA_964587545.1 uncultured Caulobacterales bacterium
TGTCCTTCGAGACGCCGCCGCGGTGGCTCCTCAGGATGAGGCTGTCTCGAAGGATTATTGAGGTAAGCTTTGGATCAGGCCCAGACGACCTTATTTAAGTCTCCAAACCGGACCTAGTTAGGGTCATACGTGGGGCGATAAAGCCGCTGGTGGTTTTTACGTACCCGCAGAAGCGGATTCTTCCACCACATGAGAGTTACATTTTCTCAGGACACTAAAAAGAACGAGTTAAATTTAGCGTTAGCGAATATGCACATGATAGTTTACTTAATTAGTCGGGATTGGGCGTCAGCCTTGTGTTTTTTGGACCCGCAATAACCGGACGTGCCGTACTACTTGTCTGCTCCTGAAAAGCTTGGCCTCTTAAATAACCAGATTCGTACTTGTTCATACCACATTTCTTCCGAAATGTTGTTACATCCAGCTCCATATACTGTTCCTGATAAGGATTAAAATTGACTATGGTGGCTTCCCAGTATTTTACGACCTTTTCCCCTGTCGTCGGGTGATAATAATAAGCGACAGTCCAGTGCGGATTTGTTTGGCAAACGAAGGTTAAATCCCCCCACGTTGGCATTTCAATTCGCTCTTCAAAGGTCGTTGCCGAAGCCTGAGTCGAGAATGCAATCATAGTTGCAGTTAATAAAACTTTTTTGAACATTTTGAGCCCCGAATACGTTAAATTCAGCTCGACGCTATCAGGTTAGAAATTAATCTCAAGTTATATTTTGATATCTCAGCTTTAGCAAAGCCTTATCCACCATCACTTCCATTTAATCAGCTAACCTTAAGCGTGGTAAACATTTTTTTCGGAAAAATGCTCTATCATCAATCATTCAGCATCTTATTCTGGGCGACTACGGCCTCGCGCCAATAGACTGTTTTTGGAGCGATTTTAAGACGCTCGTACAAAATCCGCTTTGCAGAAGCGGACCAACATCATAACCCCTTACCCGGGTCAAAGACCCCAGCCCGACTAAAGCCTCGGGGGGCCATGCGTCCGGCGCTGGCGCGTTTGCCAACATGGATATCCCAATCTGTCACCGTCGCATTACGGCCGCCTGTTCCCATATAATTGAAATCCCCGTCCGAGCTAAAGGTCACAATGTCGGCAAGCCCGCCATCTTTAAACTTCTGAATGCGTACGCCCTTACCACGTCCCATGACGGGAAGCTCGTCCAAATCAAAAATCAGGATTTTCCGGTTCTCGCCAATAGTCGCAATTTTATCACCTTTAACCGCGACGCATCGTAGAGCTTCGCTATCGCCTTTGACATTGAGCGTTTGTTTGCCGCCACGTGTTGAGGCGATGACATCCTTCTCTGCAACACGGAAGCCGTAACCATCTGTGCTAGCGACTAATAGTTCGCGTTCAGGATTATGGACAAAGAGGCCTACGGGTGCGTGGTCATCCTCCAGGTCAATCATGAGACGTATAGGTTCGCCGTTGCCGCGTCCGCCCGGCAGCTTATCACCTCCTAGGGTGTAGAACTTACCGTTGGAACCAAATAGAATGATCCTATCGGTCGTTTCTGCTGGCACAATGAAGGCGGCCTTGTCGCCTTCTTTAAATTTGAGATATTTAACATCATCCACCTTGCCTTTCATGGCGCGGATCCACCCCTTTTCTGACAGTACAATCGTGATGGGTTCTTTGGAAATAAAGGCGGTCGACAGATCAACATCAATATCGGGCTGATCGGCAAAGGTTGAGCGGCGTGCGCCCAGTTCGGTGTCTTTGCCATAGGTCGCTTTGATGACTTTGACTTCATCTGAAATCATCGCCCATTGTTTTTTGTCTGATTTCAAGAGAGATTTAATTTCGGCTTTTTCCGTGGCGAGCTTGTCATATTCTGACTTGATCTCGACTTCCTGGAGTTTGTTCAAGGCCCGCAGGCGCATATTAAGGATCGCATCGGCTTGGCGCTCCGTGAGTTTAAACGCCTTGATCAGCTCGGCCTTGGGATCATCTTCAAAGCGGATGATCCGGATAACTTCATCAATATTGAGAAAGGCAATAAGGTAACCGTCGAGTATCTCCATACGGTCTTCAATTTTGCCGAGACGCTGCTGGGAGCGGCGCTGAAGCACAATACGGCGATGATCGAGGAAAGCCTGTATGACCTCTCGCAAATCCATTACGCGCGGCGTACGGGTCGCATCGAGCACATTCATGTTCAGCGAGACGCGATTTTCCAAATCAGAGAGCTTAAACAAGCTTTCCATGAGAATTTCGGGCGCGATGTTTTTGCTTTTTGGTTCAAGGACAATGCGAATGTCCTCCGCTGATTCATCCCGTACATCGATCAGACCTGGTGCTTTTTTGGTTTCGATAAGCTCCGCGAGTTTTTCGATCAGGCGGGATTTTTGAACCTGGTACGGAATCTCCGTGACAATGATTTGATATTGACCGCGATCAAGGTCTTCCCTTTCCCAACGGGCACGGACCTTAAAGCCCCCCTTGCCTGTCTGGTACGCCTCCAGCATTGAGGCTTGCGGTTCTACAATGATGCCCCCTGTCGGGAAGTCTGGACCTGTGACATATTTCATCAAGGTTTCAATGCGGGCATTGGGTTTTTTAATTAGGTGAAGCGCCGCGTCGCATATCTCATGCACATTATGGGGCGGAATAGAGGTCGCCATACCCACGGCGATCCCCGTTGATCCATTAGCCAGCAGGTTTGGAAAACCCGCGGGCAAAACGGCAGGCTCTGTATCTTCTTCGTTATAAGTGGCAATGAAATCAACCGCATCTTCGTCGATGCCCGAAAGTAGCTCAACGGAAGCTGCCGTCATTTTAGCTTCGGTGTAACGCATTGCGGCCGGACTATCGCCGTCAATATTACCGAAGTTACCCTGCCCGTCGACCAACGGATAACGAGTCGCAAATGTCTGAGACAGTTTTACGAGAGCATCATAGATAGATTGGTCACCATGAGGGTGGTATTGCCCCATTACATCGCCGACGATACGCGCGCATTTTTTATGGGCCCCTTCCGGGTTTAGTTTGAGCTGGCGCATGGCATATAGGATACGGCGGTGGACAGGCTTTAGGCCGTCTCTAACGTCCGGCAGGGCACGTTGCGTGATGGTTGATAAGGCATAGGCCAGATAGCGCGACGACAGCGC
>CAZPLJ010000024.1:3229-34726 GCA_964587545.1 uncultured Caulobacterales bacterium
GCAGACTTTAGACAGAGGGTGAAGAAATCACTACTGATTAGGTAAAATAATAAGCAATTACCCGTGAAGCTTTTCGATCAGGCGTGTTCGAGCTTCAGGTAGCGTTCGATTAACACCCCATTGCAGGCGCGTTTCAAGGAAATATCCGGTGAGCTCCAGGCCGTGCTTAATATCTTCATCCGAGACATCAGGATCATTACGCATTGAATAGGGATTCATGAAAGCCGGAAGCGCATACATTCTATCCTTATAGGGTTCGGCCGCCTGTGCACTGACCGCCCTCCCTGATCGGGGTGACACATAGGTGAGATGTTCTGTGATACCTGTGGCGGCACATTTAGATAGATCCAAGCCGTAGCCCATAGCCGCCAATAGGCCTGCCTCCCACTTTACATAAAGCGCCGGCCAAACCTCAGCCTTATCGAGATTTTCTATTAATATCCCAAAAGCATCATAGACATCTTTGTGAACTTCGCGCTCTGGCAGGCATTCTTTCGCCATAGCGCAACAGGCGTTTAAACCAGCTAGAGATAATCGATCCTGCATCAATATAGCCGCCTGAGAATTTAAACCCTCAACAGTGAAATAGCCAAGATGTTCCGATAAGCGCGCGCGCCACTCCACTTTTATCTTATTGCCGATTTGTAAGACGGGTCGCAGCTTACGGCTGACGCCGCCTCTTACCAAGCCTAGGTGGCGGCCTTTATCGGGGGTGAAAACCTCAATGATTGCAGAGGTTTCGCCGTGCTTTTTAACCGATAAGACGTATCCCTCCGACACCCAATCCATCGTTAGACATCAAAGACGAGGCCGCTTTCCGTATAGCGTGCGGGGTCCTCGCTCCATTTCTCCCTGACTTTGACAAAGAGAAAGAGATGTACTTTGCCGCCCAACCAATCTTCCATCTCACGGCGAGCTTGTTGGCCAATATCTTTTATCGTTTGCCCTCTTTTACCCAAGACTATCGGTTTCTGAGATTTCCGTTTCACATAAATGATCTGTTCTATACGCAGGTCGCCATTTTTCTGGCGTATCCATGTTTCAGTCTCCACCATAGACGCGTATGGAAGCTCATCATGTAGTCGTAAAAATAGTTTCTCTCGGGTAATTTCGGCCGCCATCAAGCGAGACGGAATATCGGCCGCCTGATCAGGCGGAAAAAGAAAAGGACCAGCAGGCATGGCCTCTATAAGTTTGGCAGATAAATCCTCTACACCATCATTTTGCAAAGCTGAAATAAGGAAGATATCCTGGTATATCTCATGCTGATGAAAGGACTGGATAACAGATAAAAGCTTCTCGCGATCAATTTCGTCAATCTTGTTGAGCGCCAGAAAAACATTTTTCGAAGCGCGTAACTTTAATCCCGCCAAAACACGTTCGGTATCCTCAAATGCCAACCGATCTTGGGAGCCTCCCTCACCTTCCAATTGACGCCAAAAGGCCGGTGCGTCCACGACATGCACTATGGCGTCAGCATCATCAGCCCCTGTCCAAGCTGCATGAACCATTGATCTGGCATATCTGTCTTTATCTTTGGGTTTAAAAATGCCGGGCGTATCAACAAGGACTAGCTGAGCTTTATCGCGCATCGCAATACCGCGAATTTGGAATCGGGTAGTTTGAACTTTATGCGTAACTATCGATACCTTTTCTCCAACCAGAGCATTCACCAAGGTCGACTTACCGGCATTGGGTGCGCCAATAACCGCTACAAATCCGGCTCTCGTATCGCTCATGCGAGTTCACCCCAACTAGCCAAAAGGCCTTCAGCAGCTAATTTTTCAGCTTCCTTTTTGGATTTACCTATAGCCGTAGCCTTACCTATCCCGTTCAGACTAACCTCTATTGTAAACGCTGGATTATGGTCTGGACCAGAGCGATCCAAAACTTTGTAGATTGGGGTAGATAATTTCGCCGATGCAGCCTTTTCCTGGAGAGCTGTTTTCGGGTCTTTCACTGGCCCGTTGAAGACTGTTTCTATCTGGGCATGCCAAAAACTATGATAAAACTCTTTCACCGCATCTAAACCGCCATCAATATATATCGCCGCTATGAGCGCCTCACATGCATCGCCCAGAATGGAATCCTTATCACGCCCTCCTTGCTTTTCTTCGGCCCGCGATATTTGTAAAAAATCGCCAAGCCCAATGGCACGGGCAACATCCGCGCAGGCCTCCTTGCGAACAAGGGCATTAAGTGAGCGTGCCATTTTACCCTCAGAAAATGACGATTGTCCCACAAGATGTTCTGCCGTGAGCAAGCCCAGCACCCTATCGCCAAGGAATTCCAATCTTTCATTGTCATTTACCCGCCGACGACCATCCCCATATGACGAGTGTATTAGGGCCGTGAGTAATAAGTCTTCGTCCCTAAAAGAATAATTTATAACGGTCTGGAGTTTTTCTATGTCGGATTTTGAGGTCACCTAAGCCCCTTAAAAAAACGATCGCCACGTAGGTGATACCATGTCCAGGGTTTGAATATCGAGAATTCAGGCTTAGCAGACAAAAGAACAAATTCCGCCCTGCCGATTATGTTTTCGGCTGGTACATATCCGGCCCCCTCTTGGTCTTTGTTAGGGTCTGGTATTACCCGGCTATCCGCTGATCGATCCCGATTATCTCCCAAAACAAAGTAATGCCCGTATGGAACTGTGAGAACCGAAATATTGTCAGTTGAGTTATTTTTGACGGAGTCAAATATTTGATGGGTAACACCATTAGGAAACCTTTCCGTCAGTATTTCGCCCTGTATGTCATTTCCAAATCCATCTTTACCCACTTGTGTTTCTATCCTCAAAAATTCTTGCTCTGTTGACTCATTATTGATGATAACCACACCATTCTTCAGTTTAATTTGATCGCCGGGTAAACCCACAAGCCTTTTGATGTAAGTTTTCTTGTTGCCGACAGGTCGAAATACAAGAATATCGCCGCGTTTAGGTTCACGTTCCAAAAGGCGCCCTTTGCTTTTGGGGAATGGAAAAGGCGAAGCCGCGTATTTGCCATAACCCACCGAATATTTCGATGTAATGATATAATCACCTTGCACAAGATTGGGCTCCATCGACCCAGACGGAATATGAAAGGGCTGAAATAAAAAGGTTCTCAACACCAAGGCAATGCCCAGAGCCCAAAGTATGGTTATAAAAAAATCCCCCCAACTCTCAGATTCTTCTTCATTCGCCGTTTCTTTATCCTCAGAGGCGTCATCGGACTGGTCTTTGGCATCATCCGACTGGTCCTCTGTATCATTGTTCTGGTTTTCTTTTATACGTTCAGCCTGATCTTTATCTGATGGCGACGCCTCAGTATCGGGCTCACTGTCTTGACCTTTGATCTCAACATCATCATCGCCAATTTTATTTTCGTTATCGTGATTCATCTTGCCTCAACTATGGCAAAGGCAATCGCATATGGATAGTCATCAGATAAACTTAACTGCACATAAGGATTATTCAATTTCTCGACACGTTGGGCTGCTTTGCCCAAAAGCTCGATCCCCGGACGACCCGATGGATCATTTCTAACTTCCACGTCATGCCACGATAAGGATCCCGTATTCACGCCTGCGAGGGCTTTTGCTACAGCCTCTTTAGCAGCAAAGCGTTTTGCATAATAGGCCGCTTTCCCGGATTTGCTTTCACAATAGTCTCGTTCATGATCCGTAAAAATTCGCGATAAAAATCTATCACCATATTTATCAATAGATTTTTCAATGCGACGAATGTCACAAATATCAGTTCCGATACCAACTATCATGCGCGGGCATCATCCATGAGCTGACGCATAGTTTTTATGGCTGAGTCCAAGCCGGAAAACACAGATTCGCCGATTAAAAAATGCCCAATGTTAAGTTCTTTTACTTCGGGAATAGACGCTATTTGGTTTACGTTATCGAATGTGATCCCGTGACCTGCGTGAATTTCAAGACCTAGTTCCTGCCCAAATTTTGCGCCTTTTTCAATTTGTTCAAGAATAGTGGATGCCTGCTCTGACTGTTCGTCATCCAAAGCGTGCGCATAGGCTCCGGTATGAATCTCTATAACTGGGGCCTGACAAAGCTTAGCCGCCTCTATTTGCTCAGGCTTCGCTTCAATAAATAATGATACCCGGGACCCGGTTCGAGAGAGCTCTCGCACAATAGGAGCTACTTTATTATGAAGACCCGCTACATCTAAACCACCTTCAGTTGTTCTCTCATTTCTGTTCTCGGGGACAAGACAGATGGCATGAGGCTTCAATTTTTTAGCAATTTTCACCATTTCTTCTGTGGCTGCCATTTCCATATTGAGCGGAACGTTTTTTGAAAGACATAAGGCTTGCAAACGCTCCATATCCTCATCCGTGATGTGTCGGCGATCTTCGCGAAGGTGGGCCGTAATACCGTCAGCACCAGCTTGTATGGCTAAATTTGCGCCTTCGACCGGATCAGGATGTGTCCCGCCACGGGCATTCCTAATCGTCGCAATATGGTCAATATTTACTCCAAGACGGAGAGTCATTTTAAACCGCGACTTCCTGGCTTGATAGCGGTTGTATTAGCCAATTCAGGCGGTAAATTATTTGCTTCGTAAGCAGGAAACTTTTTGGCCGCCAGGGATATAAGCGGGACACCAATATCCGCGTCTCCATTCGAGCGATCAAATATACAGGCGCCCGCAATGACTTTGGCCCCCGTTTGTTCAATACTACGAATACATTCTCGCGAAGATAGGCCTGTCGTGATTATATCTTCGACCATCAGAACCTTACTTCCTGGTTCAAGACTGAACCCCCGTCTCAATGTAAATTCTCCATTTTCGCGCTCAGTAAATATTGACTCCAGACCCAAATGACGGGCTGTCTCATAGCCTGGGATAACGCCGCCCATAGCGGGTGCAACAATGATATCTGGTTTGTCGTCTAACGTATTTTCTATCTTTTGAGCCAGTGCACTACATAGCTTTGAGGTAAGTTCCGGATTTTTAAAAATAAGTGCTTTTTGTAGAAAAACTGGACTTCTTAAACCCGAAGATAAGATGAAATGCCCCTCGAGCAAAGCTCCTGCGTCTCTAAAGACGTCTAATACATCATCTGTTGTCATATTCATCATAATATTTCGTCGTCTTTATCGAGTCGTGTTCTGTTAGCGTAGACTACATAGGTGCTTGCTCTAATGGCAGCAATGATATTTGAAAGATGCTTGTTATCTAGAACTTCCATTTCAAGAATAAAGTCAAAAAAAGCAGGGCTTCGTTTCACCGTTATTAAAGATGTGAGATTTCCACCGGATTCACCAATAATTTTAGTTACATCGGCGAGAGCCCCGGGAACATGCTCTAATGTTGCTGATATCCGCCCCGTTGACGCTGCGTGAGCTGCTGTCCTGCGCCATCCAATATCTAACCATTTATGATCTTCAACAGTCTCTAATATATCGCAATCAATGGTGTGAATAACAACGCCCTTGCCTATGGATTGGACGCCAACAATACGATCCCCAGGAATAGGCGAGCAACAATCGGCAAGATGCAAGCTAATACCGGCCGTTAGACCGTCTCCCTTTACGTAGAGCTTTGCCGTGGAATCGCTAATGAATTCTCTGACGTTATGTGTCGCATTAGAAGATAGTTCATCTCGTCCTGGAAAAACGGCATCCATCAGATCCGCACTGGACAAAGTGCCTCGACCCAATTCTTCATACAGCTCATCAATGGCTCCAAAACCTAATACTTTCAGTGCGTTAATTAAAGAACTTTCGCTAAAGTCTTTGTCTTCTCTCGCAAATGCATGATTGGTTAACATCGCTCCAATTCGACGAAATTCTTGATTTTCCTCCGTCCGAGTTAACCGCCTGAGAGCGGATCTCGCTTTACCTGTCACAACCATATTTTCCCAGCCCGGTTGCGGTTCTGGGGTTCCACCACGGATAATTTTTACGACGTCACCATTTTGCAACCGTGTTCGCAATGGGCGCTGGCGACTATTGATCACGGCCCCAATACAAGTATCGCCGATATCTGTATGTAATGCATAAGCAAAATCTATCGGCGTCGCCCCTTTGGGTAAGGATATAAGCTCTCCTTTGGGCGTGAATGTGAACACCTGATCGGCAAACATTTCAAGCTTGGCGTGTTCCAAGAATTCATCCGCGTCACCGCTTTGTTCCATCATTTCGACAAATGGCCTTAAACGTTTAAGCGGATCTGCCCCGTCAGATATCGCCCGATCAGGATCGTAAGCATAAGACTCATTTTTGTATGACCAATGCGCGGCGATCCCTCTTTCGGCCACATCTTCCATGCGCTCCGTTCGTATTTGTATCTCCATACGTGTATTAGATGGTCCCATAATTGTCGTATGGAGTGATCTGTATCCATTTGGTTTTGGCACTGAAATAAAATCCCGAAACCGAGCGGGCACACAGCGGTAATTGGTGTGCAAAACGCCTATAATTTTATAGCAAGTTTCAATGTCAGGGACGATCATCCTGAAAGCATAAATATCGGCCACATCTTCAAATGTGATTCCTTGGCGTTGAAGTTTTCTCCAAATAGCGAAAGCGCGCTTTTCTCTGCCATAAACACGCGCCTCAATAATGTGCTCATCCATCAGGTCTTTCAAGGCTACTGACATTTGAGAAATTTCCGCGGATTGTCCTTTGCGCCAATCCTCTAATCGTTTCGAAATGCTCTCAAAGGCTGATGGATTGAGATGTCGAAATGATAGGTCTTCAAGCTCTGAACAAATTAGGTCTACACCTATTCGTCGCGCTAGTGGCGCATAAATTTCCAATGTTTCACGCGAAATTCGTTCGCGAGACGATGGCTTTGGATGATAGTGTAATGTCCGCATATTATGCAGGCGGTCGCAAAGCTTGACGATTAAAACCCGAACATCTTTACTCATAGCGAGGACGAATTTTTGGAAATTTTCGGCCTGCCGTCTTTCCATCGATATATCGGGGTTAGATAACTCTACCTGTCCAAGTTTGGTCACACCATTTATAAGATCGGCAATTTCTGTCCCAAACATTTCCGATAGCGTTTCATAATCGGCTTCAGTATCCTCTAATACGTCATGTAAAAGGGCTGTGCAGATACTTTGAACATCCATATGCAAACTGGCCAATATTTCTGCCACTTGTACAGGGTGCGAGTAATAGGGATCGCCGCTATGGCGCATTTGTTCCCCGTGAGATTTTTTTGAAAACCTATAGGCACTTGATATTAGATCCGCATTAACTGTTGGATCATAGTCTCGAACGAGATCAATCAGTCCTTGCTCAGAAGGAAAGGCACGAGTCTCAGTATGTATCTGTGCAACTTGGTTCACAAATCAAATATAGGCGAAGGAAACAAGATTGGAACTAAAAAACTTCGTGACGTTTTTTACGTTCATCCTTGACCCATTTTCCATCAATGTAATGAATGCCACATTCAATCTTATCGGTGTTACGCCAGCGGCCTGCGCGCGGGTCTTCCCCCTCCTCCACACGGGTTGTGCAAGGTTGGCAGCCAATCGATAAAAATCCCAGAGCTAACAAGGGATGTGGAGGCAAATCATGCTTGCGCATATAGGTCGTGACGTCTTTTGCAGACCAATAGGCTAACGGATTAACTTTAACCTGCCGACCCCCTTCTTCCAGTAAAGGCATATTGTGCCGGTCTGGGGTTTGATAACGTTTGCGGCCCGTTATACGGGCTTTAAAATCTCGAATAGCACCATCCAACGGTGTGACTTTTCTAAGATCACAACACGCATCCGGGTCCGAATGATTTAGCTCCCCGTCAGGGTCCTTTTGACGGACCTGGTTTAGGTCAGGCGTAATATTTCTAAAATCTGTAAAACCCAAAACATCAATGAGTTGATCTCGATAGGCTAAAGTTTCACGGAAGTGTTTGCCTGTATCCAAGAAAATAATTGGTACGTTTTTATCAATTTGTGCAGCCAAATGCAGTAAAACGGCTGAATCGACGCCCAATGAAGACGCTATTACGATTTCACCCTGATACTCTGCAATAGAACGTTCTAAAACCTGTTTAGCAGAAAGTCCGAAATAAGGATCATTCGAATTTTGATTAGCGGCAACAGATGTTTTCCGAGCATCAAAGATGCTCACTTCGGGCCCAACTTTGAGGGCATAACCTCTTTGATATGTCACACCAAATGCGTCCAGAGCATCTCGCCAATGGCTTTCATCTTGCCTTGCATAGGTGGAGGCATCTATTTTAACTGCATCAAATCCGCACTGAAGTGCGTAAACATATTGATCAGGAATTAGTGGACCATCCGCAATGAGCTGACCTTGGTATCCATATTTCTTTCTTAATTCTCTGGCGATTGAAAAACCACGCCCATCGGCCAAACCAGGAAAATCTATCACGATCGTCTTTAGCTCTGGCAAGCGCATGGCAATTTTCGTCAGATCGACATCATTTGCAAGACGCACAGTCTCGCTACTATTGCTGGCTAATAAAGCCTCTAGATCAGGTAAGTTTTCATAAGTATCGGCTGATGATTCATGGCCGTCACGAATTAGTATATTAGCTGTCGGCATAGAGAATCTCCTTAAACGGTGCCATGCCAAGCCGGCGATATGTGTCTAGAAAGCGCTCGCTGTCTTGTTTTTCTTCCAAATAGAAATCGACGACACGCTCAATGCCATCCAGCAATTCATCTTGTGAAAATCCCGGCCCGGTGACTTTCCCAACAGATGCGTTTTCACTGGCATCGCCCCCAAGTTTGACTTGATAAAACTCCACACCTGCTTTTTCGAGGCCAAGAATGCCAATATGGCCGACATGGTGATGCCCACAGGCATTAATACAGCCCGATATTTTTATCTGCATTTCTCCAATGGCTTGTTCCCGTTCCGGATTAGAAAATCTCTCCGAGATAGCCTGCGCCAATGGTATTGAACGGGCCGTGGCGAGTGCACAATAATCCATACCCGGGCAACAGATAATATCCGAAATCAATCCAATATTCGACATACCAAGCTTCTGCGCATCCAAAGCCTTGTACAGAGCGTATAAGTCAGCTTTTTTCACATGCGGTAGCACAAGGTTTTGTTGATGTGTGGTACGGATTTCTCCAATAGAATATTCATCTGCAAGATCAGCAACAGCCCTCATTTGATCAGCGTCGATGTCACCAGGTGCTTTATCCAGCGGCTTTAGAGAGATATTGGCAATTGCGTATCCGGCTTGTTTGTGAACTGCGACATTATTTTGAACCCAACGCGCAAAATTCGTATCTGATATCTGTGCTTTATCAAACCCATCATCATTATCAGGCAATTTATCAAAATCAGGGGGTAAAAAATAAGCCGCTATACGCTCTAATTCCGCCTCTGAAACAGCAATATCTGATGGAGTAAGAGACGCGTATTCAGCGTCGACTTGCTCCCTGATTGTTTCAATGCCTGTTTCTTGAACAAGTATCTTGATACGAGCCTTATATTTATTATCCCGACGACCATATCGATTATAAACCCGCATTGTTGCCTCTAGATATGGCAGTAATTCCTCGCGTGAGACGAATTCGCGTAAAGTTACAGCAATGATTGGTGTGCGCCCTAGCCCGCCACCAACTAAAACATGATAGCCAATTTCGCCCGCGTCATTTTTAACAATTTCGATGCCAATATCATGAGCCTTGATAACTGCTCGGTCATGTTTCGACCCGGTCACAGCGATTTTAAACTTTCGAGGCAAGAAAGAAAATTCGGGATGCATGGTCGACCATTGGCGGATCAATTCCGCTGTCGGTCTTGGGTCTTCAATTTCTTCCGCTGTTGCCCCTGCATAGGGATCAGATGTCACATTGCGGATACAATTTCCTGATGTTTGGAAGCAGTGCATTTCCACGTCGGCGAGGTCTTGCAAAATATCGGGAACATCAATGAGCTCCGGCCAATTATACTGAATATTTTGACGGGTCGTGATGTGACCATAACCTCGGTCATATTTATCAGCGATCATAGCCAATTGGCGAAGTTGCTTAGAGTTCAGAGACCCATATGGAATGGCGACGCGTAGCATATAGGCATGGAGCTGTAGATATAGACCGTTCATGAGGCGTAACGGCCTAAATTGATCTTCAGTTAGGGCGCCTGATAGGCGGCGCTCAACCTGACCTCGGAATTGTTTAACCCGGTTTTGGACGACATTATGGTCGAATTCATCATAGCGATACATTAGTTAGAACCTGTTTTAGCTTCCGGATATTGGGACCGGTCATGAGTAGGACCCGTCACTCTGAATTTTTCACGATAACGAACGGGTAGTCCTGTTTCTGCATCCACATCAATAAAATAAACGCCGACGACTTCATTTTTCTCAACGTCCTGTTCGCTGATTTGACGCATTTTTTCAATCACATCCGCATCCTCGGTCAAGAGCGCATCCTTAAAGTCATTTGACCACTTAAAATCAGCTGTCATCCAGACATTAAGCCCGTCTCTTAATTCATTTGCGGTCAGCGATTGCGGGCCGACCCCTTTATGTTTAGCACTCATATCGCGACTCCGAGACCATTATGCCTTTTTGCTGAGTTCTTATTTGAGTCATACCCAATCAACAATATAGCTGGACCTTTAATTCCAATGTTTTCAATATCTTGAGGTAGGTTATCTAATGTTGTTGGTAGAATTATCTTATTTTCCCTAGACGCATTTTCAACGACCGTAATAGGCAAGTCTTTCTTGCCTCCATGAAGCAATATCCGCCCTTGAATAAAACGAGAGGCACCGACCCCCATATATATCGCAACCCTTGCGCCCTGCTTTGCAATAGCTTCCCAGTCATGCTCCGCGAATCCCTTGGCATCTTGCCCCGTTATAAAGGTCACACTTTTATTCAATCCGCGACTTGTCAATGAAAGCCCAATGTCCGCTGCCGCCGCAGATGAAGCCGTTATGCCGGGCACAATATCAATGGTAATATTTGCGTTCTCGAGGGCTTGTATCTCCTCATCAGCACGTCCAAAAATCAAGGGATCTCCGCTCTTAAGACGCACTATATGTAAGCCTTCCTTGGCTTTTTGTATTAGAATATCGTTGATTTGATCTTGTTTTATGGACGGCTTTCCAGGTTCTTTGCCTACATATATATATTCGGCCTCCCGTCGCGCCAAATCTAGAACGCCGTGGCTAACCAATCGGTCATACACAATCACATCAGCAATATGTAATTTTTGCCGTGCCGCTATCGTCAACAAAGATGGGTCACCAGGCCCCGCGCCGACAAGCGATACATAGCCTTGCTCATTACTCGATCGCTGAGCAAGTTCATTTTCAAGAGTAACGTCAAGACTGCCTTCAAGCTCGTTTAGGCGCTCGCCCAAATCTTTGCCAGAAAGAATATTGCCCCATAAACGCTGACGATCAGCGATATTAGGCATAATTTGTTTCAGTTTATCACGCACGGACTGTATTCTAATTGCGAGAGATCCCAATGCTTGAGGCAATCGGCTTTCAAGATCGGACTTAATAGCGCGCGCCAACCCCGGCGACGTGCCTTCTGTACCCACCGATATTGTCACGGGTGAACGGTCAACCAAGGCGGGTGTGAAAAAATCGCATTCGGCCTTCTGATCTGCTGCATTGACAAAAACCCCTAAGCCACGGGCCATATTTGCCCAGTATGCATTTTCCACGGGATCTTCCGAGGCGGCGTAAACTAATAAAGATTGAGAAAACTCATCGTCATTGGGCTGTTCGTTTGTAATGCTCAGAGTGCCGTCTCTCTCCCATTTTTGAATTTCAGAAGATGGACTGGCAGAAAACACTCGAATATCGGCTTCAGACTTAAGCAAAGTCCGAAGTTTCGCTTCCGCAGCCGCGCCACCACCTATGACAATGATGGTCTTGCCCGCCGTATCTAAATGTATTGGCAAATAGCGCATTTTAACCAGTTTTCGATTCATGATTTACTTATTAGCGTTCTATATATAGAACAATTGGACGATATACCAGTACTGCAACTAAAATTTTTTGTGATTTATGGCCAGACAAAAACGTATACCCTGCCCTGAAACTGATGCCATTGGTGAAAAAGTAGGAAAAACCATACTCAGACTGCGAACGGCTGAAAAACTGTCTTTGGGTGACTTGTCTCAGATATCAGGGGTTGCGAAATCCATGATTTCGCAAATTGAACGCAACGAAACCAATCCTACCTTGGGAACATTATCACGCATTAGCACAGCCTTGGGCGTTAATATAGAAAATGTCCTATCTAACCCTGAACTGGCCCCACCTTTAGTACAGAAAAGCAGCATTCAAGACACGCCACTCATTAAAAGTGAAGACGGGCTATGTGAACTTCGCATTATCGGTTGGATTGAAAGCGTCGAGTGGGCGCAATGGTATGATTTTAAGGCCAAACCTGGCGGAAAACTTGAAAGCTCTGCTCATCCGGCTGGAACGGTCGAAAACCTCACAATCTTATCCGGTAGTCTTAATGTATCTGTTGCGGGTGAAACTTGGGCCGTTAATCAAGGGGAAACATTGCGTTACAGAGCAGATAGAGACCATTTTATCGAAAATGTTACAGATAAAGCCGCCCACGCAACCATGGTCAATATTTTGGCTCACTTTAAACGTAATTCCTAACTGCATTATATATTTAAAAGTAACCAATCTTTCATTGGCGTAAACGAATTTGTTCGTTAATAAGGGCGAGTCATCAGGCTTGCCTAAAAATTGGATATATTATGACTTTGAGAAAATTGCTTCTTTGCTCTGTTTTTCCGGCTAGCATGCTATTTGGAAGTTCCGCACTCGCCCAAACTGTTATCGACGCAGATCAGGCAACGCCTATTACAACGTCGGTCGATGGTGACGTTACTATCAATGCTGGTGTTACCGCAGGCCCCGCCGATGGTACTGCTGGCACAGTCGTGACAATCGACTCCAGTAACACAGTTATAAATAACGGAGCAATCACAGTCCTAAACGCTGATAATTCAATCGGTGTAGACCTTCAAAGCGGAAATAGCGGCGAATTCCAAAATACAGGCGCAATTCAACTAATTGAAGATTTTGCGGCAGAAGATATTGATGGGGATGGTCTTTTAGACGGATCATTCGCCGAAGGCATAGGCAGAACTGGGATACTCATATCGGGTAGCAATACATTTACAGGAAATGTCAATCAATCAGGATCTGTTGCTGTAGAAGGCAACGATTCATTCGCAGTTAGACTACTGGAAGCGGCTGTGCTGACGGGCGATATTACAAATGCAGGTGCGATTTCCGTTTTAGGAGATAATGCAAGAGGTATTAGTCTCGAAGGCAATGTTACAGGTGATGTCACCAATACCGGTACTATAAACACAACGGGCGCTGGTGCCTCCGCCATTACGAGCGCGGGTGTAGTTGCTGGTCAAATAAACAATTCTGGTTTTATCAGTAATACGGGCTATCGGTTTGCCACCAGATCGACTTTGGCGTTACGCGAAGCTTTAGATGAAGATGATTTACTACAAGCTGGCTCCGCTATACAAGTTAATGGTGATGTATCCAATGGTGTATTTTTACAACAACTGGTAACAACCAGCCCTGTGCTCGACGCGGATGGTAATCCTACCACTGACGAAGACGGCAATGAAGTAACGACTACAAGCATAACAAGAAGCAGTGTAACTCAATCGGGTAGCGCACCAGCCGTTTTGATTGATGGTGACGGCACGCCAATTGCAATCGGCATTGTTGCTAGCATTACCGATCCAAATGATGAAAATTTTGTAGAGGCTGAGCAATTTGCTTTTGTCAACCAAGGCGATCTAACAGCATCTGGTATTTTCGATGACATATCCGCAACCGGGCTTGAGGTGCGTGACGCGACATTACAAAACGGGATAAATAATACGGGAATAATAACAGTTTCTACGTTCAGAAGTGGGGTTGCGGTAGGTGAAACTAGTGGAACGGCGCCAACAACAACAGGTGCCGCTCGTGTCATCGTATTAGGCAGCAACGCGATAGCAGACAGTATCAATAATAGTGGCGTAATTTTAGCTACTTCTTCTGAAGCGACAGACTTGGTGTTCGCAAATCCAGAAAATGTTTTATCCCCCCGTGAAGTTACGGCGATCGCGATCGACATAGATTCAACCGCTCAAACAACAGAATTAATCAACTCAAATAGTATAACCGCGCTAATAACCGGACGCGATGGATCGGCGATAGCTTTGCGTGATGCGTCGGGAACTCTTATCAACGTCCAAAATACTGGTAACATACAAACAGCCGGAATTAACTCAGACCCAACGGGTGAATCTGCGACCAATTTTAATCTGATTGCCCTAGATTTGTCATCAAATACGACGGGAATAACTTTAAACCAGTCCTTAGCGGTGGACTTTGATCCAACCGATGATATTTTACCCGTAACGCCGTCTATTGCCGGTGACATACTTCTAGGCAGCGGCGACGACACTGTATCCATTGAGGCGGGCAACGTATTCGGGGACATCGCTTTTGGAGCCGGCGTAGACAGCTTATCTCTTTCCGGCGGATCGACCTATGCAGGTGTGATTAGTGACCCCGATGAATTATCCAGCATCAGTGTCACAGGCGGAAGTCTTCTTCTGCAATCTGACCCAATTCCGATAAATGTAGGAAGTGCTACTTTTGATGAAACATCTACCTTCAGACCTACTCTTGACGGTGCAACAGGCTTAGCTTCGACACTTGTCGCCAGTGGCGATATAACATTTGCGGATGGAGCATCAATATCACCTGTTCTTAGAAATATTATAAATTCTCCGAATACGAGCTTCACTATTCTTGATGCTGGAGGAAATTTAACAACTGGAGACTTGGGTTTAATATCTGGTATTGAAACACCTTTTTTATTCAACAGTAGTTTTGCAATAGACCCCAATGATGCGAATGCGTTGGTTATTACGCTTGATCTGAGAGATCAAAGTGAGCTGGGATTAGACGCAGTGCAAGCAGCAAGTTTTGGCACAACCATCGACGCTCTTCAGTCAAATTCAGAATTGTCTAATGCATTCACTGCAATTACTGACGAAAGAGAATTCAATCGCGCTTATAGCCAGTTGCTACCGGAATTTTCCGCCGCTGCACGACAGTTTGTGTTAGCAAATGTAGACGGCGCCGTTGGCGCCGTGGGCACGCATCTTGATAATGCAAGACGCTCTCAAGAAAGACCTGGAGGCGCTTGGATACAAGAATTCACCTACTTTGCTGATCGTGACCTCGCAGGTTTATCTGAGCAATATCGCGGACATGGTTTCGGATTTACAGGTGGGCTAGACTCGGCTTTTGGACCTTTCCACACAGCTGGCGTAAATTTTGGCTTTGCTTCAACAGAGATAGAGGATGTCGTTGGAGTTGATGAACCTTTAGATATCGTGACACTCCAACTCGGCGCCTATGCGGGCCTTGATTTCGGAAACTTAGGGCTAGAGGCTTACGCTGGCGGAGGATTTAACGATTTTGAATCAAGTCGAAGAATTGAGGTGGGAGACTTTAACGCAGAAGCTGATGGTGACTGGCAAGGCGTTCACTATAACGCATCATTAAGAGGTGGTTATGACATAGATGTCGGAGACAGGTTCTGGATCAGACCTGCGTTTTCCATCGATTATTTATCGCTAACTGAGGACGCATATACTGAAACGGGTGACACGGGCATTGCTCTCGACGTTGCAAAGAGAACATCGGATTTAGGAGGAGCTACCGCCATGCTAAACCTTGGAGC
Source organism: uncultured Caulobacterales bacterium (assembly GCA_964587545.1). Lineage (GTDB taxonomy): Bacteria > Pseudomonadota > Alphaproteobacteria > Caulobacterales > Maricaulaceae > JACOMS01. The sequence continues at coordinate 18,951 of CAZPLJ010000024.1, forward strand.
TAAGTTTCAAGGTAAACGGACTTGGATAAGGCCTGCCCTACGTTTTGGTTATCGTAACGAGTTCATCAATGATGGGGTTCTTACCGATTTTGGTTTCAATGGCCTTACGTCTAGATCAATCATCGAAAGCGAAATTTTCCCTAAAGAAGGTTTCCTAGTGGGTTTCTCAATCGGCGCTGGCAGTGCTTATTCATCATTTGGTTTGGATGTCGACAGTGATATTCGTGATGGTCTTATTAGGCACACGGGACGCGTCGTTTTAAGACTGATCTTTTAATCAGATAAATAAAACGCCTAGCTTATTTATTGAGGACTGTGTAATTCCGCAATTATGAGCGAAATTCTCTCAGTTAATAATTTAACCTTATCCTACGGGTCTTTTACGGCTTTGGATGGGTTAAATATGTCCGTGGCTAAAAACGAAATAGTGGGACTAATCGGCCCAAATGGCGCTGGAAAAACAAGCTTTATCAAGGCGTTATGCGGCCGGATCAAAGTCCAATCTGGAACAATTGAAATAGATGGGACCGTGGTGAAGGCAAGCCAAAGCCGACAAGAATTAATTGGATTGGTTCCACAGGACATTGGGCTTTATTCCCACATGACTGCAAAGGAAAACCTCCATACTTTCTCTAAAATAATGAATATATCCGGTTCAGAGTCCCGTAAAGCGGTGGAAACTGCGCTGCAGGCCGTAGACATGACTGACAAAGGCGATGTTCGGATATCAGCCCTTTCAGGTGGCATGAAGCGACGCATCAATGTAGCCGCGGCTATCATGCATAAACCAAAATTGATTATCTTGGATGAACCGACAGCCGGCGTAGATATTCCCGCCCGTGACAGCATACATCGATTAGCCAGGCAGTTAGCCAAATCAGACATGGCCGTATTACTTGTTACGCATGAGCTTGAACAAGCCGAAGCTCTTTGCGATCGCATCTTGCTTTTAGCCGATGGAAAGAAACTAGCAGAAGGTCCACCAGCAGACATTCTCACCAAATGTTATAAAGGTTCGCGTGAAGTCATGATACGTTTTGCTACGCCTCCCACAGACGAAATTTTATCTACTTTAAAGCCTTTCAAGTTTCATCAGGGTGAGCTTCCTACAATATGGACGGCGTTGACAGATGTGAACGAAGTGACCTTTGTGAGTGCTTTCATGACCTCTATTAAGGACGGCGATGATCTTATTCGTGAGATAAGCGTGCGGCGTCCAGGCCTTAACACTCTCATGCATCATGTTGAAAAAACCGGAGAACTTCCATGTTAAGTGCGGTGTTCAATGTCATGTGGCTGCGGCTATGGCGCGACCGTGGGGCTTTGATACTCGCTTTCATTTTACCCGGATTTATATTTGCTATATTTGCTGCTATTTTTTCAAGTGCCTCTGGCGGAGATTTAGACCTACGCGTATCTATGGCTCTCACCAGCGAGGCTCCGGCGAGTGTAGCTTTGGGTGATAAACTCGAAAACCAAGACGACTTTTCACTTAGTTTCGATAAGAGCTGGACGGCAGAGACAATCAAAGACCGGGTCCGGCTCGGCCAAGATGATGTCGGGCTTGTTATCTCGGGTAACATTGCGCAACCCAATATACCGTCCATAAAAATAATAAAGGACCCAAGCCGCGACGTTGCTGCATCCGTATTAATGGGTCAAATCCGGCAAATCATGGCAGATGGTCAAACAGCGTCTATGTTTAGCCAAGTATCGGCCATGCCAGCGACCGACGAGGACGGCCCATCGGATCAATCCGTGACCTATTATGTCGGTGCAACAGCCATATTATTTCTGCTTTTCTCTGCCATGCAGGGCGCCTCCATTTCTCTGGATGAACGAAAATCCGGTATTGCTGATCGACTTCTTATTGGCCCAGCAGGGGCTATTTCTATGTTAAGCGGAAAATTCATCTTTTTGACCCTCATTGGATTTATCCAAGCCGCTATAATCGTAGCCGTCGCCTATATCTTTTTTGACGTTGAGATATTCGACAAATTACCGGGCATCGCTCTCGCCTGCTTCGGCGCGGCGACCTTATCGGCAGGATTAGCTTTGCTTGTTGCCTCCCTATGTTCATCTGCGGTGCAAATGCATACCGTTTCCACTTTTATTGTTTTGCTATTTTCGGCGGTCGGCGGGTCTATGGTCCCACGCTTTATGATGCCAGAATGGCTGCAAAATCTGGGGCAGTTCACCCCTAATCATTGGGCTATAGAAGGTTTTTACGGGACTTTGGCACGCGGGCAGTCGCCTATTGATCTAAAATTGACATGGATAATTCTATTTGGAGGCGCTTCGATTTGTCTTCTATTATCCTCGCTGATTTCACACATGATGCGCCGGGTATGATGGCGGATCAACCATATCAACATAATGCCGCTATCGGCATTCTACTTGCTTTGCTCGTGATAACGTCATGGCTCGTCGTGCATATATACAGCGTGTTCTTTCATGAGCTCGCCAGTCCATTCTGGATCACTGCAGGACTGATCGCCGTTCAATGCTGGCTTTACACTGGCCTGTTCATTGTCGCCCATGACGCTATTCATGGCGTGTTATTTCCAAATAGTCCCAAAGCAAACACTGCCATCGGCACCGCTATATTTTTTGTTTATGCAGGTTTTAACTGGACAATCATGCGGGAGGCGCATCTCGATCATCATAGATATCCTGGAACCTATAAAGACCCGGATTTTAATGCCAATAATCCGCATGCCTTTTGGCCTTGGTATTTGAAGTTTTTCACCCAATATTTTGGAATTAAACAGTTTTTGGTTCTGCTGGGCTTTACTTTAGCCTATATCTTTATCTTTGACGCGGCCTATCTGAACACAATCATCATGTGGGCCGTACCGGCGATACTTTCATCCGTTCAGCTATTTTACTTCGGGACTTATAGAACCCATCGTCATGGAGACGGATTTGTCGATCATCATAATGCGCGCAGTAACAATTTTCCCGTCTGGTTATCACTTCTAACCTGTTTTCATTTTGGCTATCATCACGAGCATCATCTCTACCCGCATGAACCATGGTGGAGGCTCCCTGCTCGCAAGAAAGAGATACGCGCATGATTGGAAATATCCTCATAGTGATCGGCAGTGTGATCTTTATGGAAATCTTCGCGCTCTATTTCCATAAATATGTGATGCATGGTTCAGGATGGGGCTGGCATGAGAGCCACCATGTTCACACAGAGGGCTATTTTGAGAAAAACGATCTCTATAGTGTCTGCTTCAGTTTTATCGCTATGACATTTTTTATCGTGGGATCACTTTGGTGGTCCCCGCTATGGTATATTGCACTTGGTTTCACGATTTACGGGATACTCTATGCCTTTGTACATGATGGTCTGGTTCACCAACGCTGGCCGTTTAACTACACACCCAAAAGAGGCTATCTCTATCGTTTGGTCTTAGCTCATCGTTTGCATCATCATGTTACCGTAAAAGACGGTGCGGTTAGCTTTGGATTTTTATGGGCTGAAAAACCGGAAAAATTGAAGGCGGAATTGAAAGAAGTCCATGAGTGATTACGAACCTCTATTTTGGGTAATGGTGGGTCTTGGAGTTATTTATTTTTCAGTCCATTCTTTATTCTCACAATTTGGCGAAATCGTCCAAGAAGAACGTACATGATTGCATTGATTGTCGCTCTGCTAATTCCGTTTCTTGGTTTTATAACCGGTTTAATAAAGACTTACCAAGCAATGATGATCTACGGAAAAAGTGATCCGCAACTAATATCTGGATGGTATCGCAGAAGCAATAACTCCATTGATTCTAGCCATGATTTTTTGGTTTCCTGTTCTTGCTATTTACCAGTGGCTAGTAAGGAAGTTTATTTTCAAATTGTGACTAATTAGGTTTTTGACATCATCCGTCTATCTTACCACTCGAAACCCGATATGATTAGTTGCCATAAAAGCATCTTGTGCCTGACGCGAAGACGGTCTGTAGCGCATACAATATGACGGGCTGCAGAGATAAGATCCGCCCTTAATGACGTTGACTGGGCGTCCCGGATCGGATCTTTCATAACCTTCCGGAAATTTTTCTTGGAAACGCTCACTGTCATGTGTGGGGTAAAAATGACTCGTCGTCAGCTCCCAGACATTTCCTACCATATCATGAAGCCCTAGCCTATCAGCCGGATATGAAGCCACAGGCGCCACGCCTTCAAAGCCATCCTTGGCTTGATTGACCGTGGGAAACACACCTTGCCAGCTATTGGCCTCATTATCAGCGATCACAGGATTCTCACCTGTCACCCCTTCGGCCGTACCGCCTTGCTTGGCAGCATATTCCCACTCCGCCTCCGTGGGCAATCGCCCCCCTGCCCATTTTGCAAAAGCGTTCGCGTCTTCATAGGTAATCTGAACCACCGGAAGGTTGGAATGCTGACCATTCACATCAAGAGCTTTTTCCCCGGTCGGGTTTTTCCAACAAGCCCCTTCTTTAAACGTCCAGACATCTGACAGTGTGCGCACATTATCAGTCGCCTTAAAAACCATAGAACCAGCGGGGGCATCTAGATCTAGTTTGCCGTCCCCTACCCGTGAGGCGACTTCCGCTTGCGTGATGTAGTGCGTAGCCGCGACAAATTCTGCGAACTGACTATTTGTGATTTCTGTTTGCGTAATTTCAAAATCATCGACGCAGGACTCGATCAAAGGCAGTTCTTCACGGTAAAATTCATCACTCCCCATTTCAAAACAGCCGCCTTCAACAGATATCCAGACAAGGTTACTCTCAACGGGAGTAATTTGCTCCGATGCGCAAGCAGTTAAAAGTAAGAACGGTAACCAGCGTGAATTCATTAGGGGCGATTATAAAAGCCGTCGCGGGAAATTTCTACCACAGACTTACGCGATAGGGTTGGCCCAACCGCGCCTAAGGCTAACGCCATCTTACGCCCATTAGATGCGCTCACGCGCTGTTTCCAAGCCTCGGGGCCTCTGATCCGCAACGTTTCACCAATCTCACGATATACGGACAGAGCCGCCGATATGGCCCACGCACAACGAAAGGGGAGTTCTTTAATCCCGACTTTGGCGGATTTATAATAGCCCTCCGCTATATTGAGCTGCTCGCAGGCGGCCTTATAGGCAGCGGGCCAGTTTTCGTCCTTTGCCAGTTCATATGCCCCTAGAGGCGCTCCATATTTATTCAGTAAATCTTGCGGGACAAACACCCGATCAGCTTGCGCGTCATCAACAACATCACGTGCAATATTTGTGAGCTGAAACGCGATCCCCAAATCACTGGCCCGGTCGAGCGTCGCCGTGTCTCTTACGCCCATAATATTGGCCATCATGACACCTACGACACCTGCCACATGATAGCTATAATCGAGAATATCATCGACCGTCATATATATGCGCTCACTGACATCCATCTCAAAGCCTCTGATAAGTTCGAAGGGATGTTTGTGATCAATCTCATGTGTCTCGACGACACGCGCTAGCCCAGCGAAGACAGGATTATCTGTGGGCTCGCCGTTTAAGGCTTTTTCTGTATCATTACGCAGCTGTTCAAGCCGAGCATCTTGGCCCACGCGATAATCGGCAATCTGGTCATGGCCCATAATTTGACCGTCGATCAAATCATCGGCGTAGCGACACCACGCATAAAGCATAGAGGCATCATCGCGAAGTTCAGAAGGTAAAACTCTTGAGGCTAAAGCAAAGCTTTTGCTACCTTTTTTGATGCTGGCATGACCAAACTCTGTGACGCTGTCTGCCATTATGCGTTACTAGGCCATCCTTTTCCAGAAATGCTATCGGCAAAATCACCGGCTATAACACCTGCCGTCGCTTTGGCTGCACCCACGACACCGGGAACTCCTGCCCCCGGATGGGTGCCCGCGCCTGTGATATACATGTTTGAAATGACATCATCGCGGTTATGTGGTCTAAACCATGCGGATTGCGTGAGAATAGGTTCAACCGAGAAGGCCGAGCCCAAATGCGAGTTCATAATATCCCGGAAGCCAAATGGGTTAAGCGTGTGGCAAACCTCGAGATGATCATTTAACCCCGGAATGGCATGTTCTTCCAGATAGTTGAGGATTTTCTTAGTATAGGCAGGACCTACCTCATCCCAGTTTAAATCGGCGTGACCCAAATGCGGGACAGGCGCGAGCACATAATATGATGACTTACCTTTGGGTGCCATGGATTGATCTGTAACACAGGGGGCATGCATGTAGAGTGAGAAGTCATCGGATAGCTTTTTACCTTTTCCAAATATCTCGGCAATGAGCTCTTTATAGCGCGGTCCGAATAAGATGATATGATGTTTGAGATGTTCGGGTGTTGGTATATCCAAACCAAAATATATCACAAAGAGCGACATGGAATGACGCTTTTTCTTGAGCGCTTTGCCATATGATTGTCCACGCTTATGTCCACGTAATAGCTTGGAATATGTGTGAACCACATCGGCATTTGACGCTACTAGGTCAGCGTCCATGCTCCAGCCGTCTTCACACGTCACGCCTGTGACGCGATCACCTGTTGTGTGAATGTCGGTGACTTCCGAATTTAAGCGAACTTCGCCGCCTATATCTTTGAAATAGCTCACTAAACCCGCCACAAGTGCCCCTGTTCCGCCTTTAGCAAACCACACGCCGCCTTTGCGCTCTAAAGCGTGGATAAGTGCGTATATCGCACTCGTCGCGAAGGGATTCCCGCCAACTAGGAGCGATTGGAAGGATAAGAGCTGACGTGTTTTCTCATCCTTCACATATTTCGCCACTTGTTGATAGACGGACCGGTCAGCACGAAGGCGTACAAGCTGCGGAGCAGAGGCAAACATCTGACTGACTTTGAGAAATGCCGTTGTGCCGAGCTTTTCATAGCCTTCGCGGTAAAGGTCTTGGGAATAAGCGAGGAACTTCCGATAGCCCTCAACATCGGCTGGATTGCGTTTAGCTATTTGTTCTTCGAGGAAATCCTGATCATTATTATAATCCAAGACCTCACCGTCTTCCCACTGCAGGCGATAGAAAGGATCAACAGGCAAAAGCTCGACATAATTTTTCATGTCTTTGCCAGTCAGCTCGAACAGTTCCTTCAAGCAGTCGGGATCCGTAATAACGGTCGGGCCGCCGTCGAACTTATAACCGTCAATTTCATAGACATAGGCGCGCCCTCCGGGCTTATCGCGATTATCAAGCAAGGTGGTTTGAAACCCCATGGCTTGTAAGCGAATGGCCAGGGCAATACCGCCAAATCCGGCACCGACAACAATAGCTGTACTCATGACTCTTTTTTCCGTTTTTGTCTTTCACGGCGCATAAAGGCTTTTTCAGAGAAATTATATAGGGCAAGATGTATCGGTACGGGCGGTTTTCCGATGAGAATGCGTGCCTTATCCCAAAATGTCAGCTTTCCTGCATAGAAACGCCTTACAAGCCCCTCATTGAGTTTATAAAAGCGTTGCAATACTTTGTAGCGTTCTTCGGGTTTAGCGGCACGGAATAGCATGCGATTGAGAAGGCGGAAGAAATATTCTGATTTAAAGTGTTCATTTCGATCTACTTCAACGACGACCCCGATGGTCATAGGATCAATACTTTGTTCCCATAGCTCAACTTTGAATGATAAATTATCTGCATTTTTTACCGCATCAGGAACAGAGTAACCTGTTACAGCATGGTAAAAACCACCCCTAATACCGATTTCAGGTACAAAGCTATCTAACGGCCGGAATTTATTTTCTAGGCCCAGAGTGATTGGAAGCACACTCTTCTCACGATGCTGAACCGTATATTCGGAGAGGTTCAAATTCTTCCTGATATAGTCTTTGATACGAGCATCGACTTCTTGCGAATTCATCTCCGCGCCGTCCGTATAATAGGTATCTTCGACGAGAATTTCCGTGTCCGTATATGGCAAGCAATAGACAAAGCGATAACCGCCTAATTGGTCGACTGTCGCATCCATGATGATCGGATGTTTAACGCCATGGGGCTGTTCGGTTTTAATCACATGACCGACAAATTTCTGATAGCCCAAAAAGACATTCTCATTGTGCTCAAAGCCACGAGCATCCAAGACGCAGTTGGCTTCTAATTTTTCACCTTGTTCCGTTACAATTTTATCCAGCTCAAGCACTTTGACCTTTGTATTCAAAACCACATTCAATCGACCCTCATCGATGAAAGGCTGAACACATTTTCGCAACGTCACTGAATTACCCGTGCAATAGGTGATGTCGAGCGTGCGGTCATAGTCCGGGAATTTCACATCATAGCGATCCCATTGATAGGCGATGAAAGGCTTGATCCACTCATGAAGGCTTTCGTCAATATCAGAAAGGTTAAAAGACCAGGTATGATCACCGGCTATGCGATCGGAACCTTCAATAATCGTGATGGTCAATTCGGGATTAACGTCCAGACAACGCCACGCCGTCATGAGGCCAGACAGTCCGGCCCCGACAATGATCATATCGGATTGTTGTTTCAAAGAAAAAGTCCCGCAATTCTATTTCTTTATATATTCGACCTCAATCACTAAATCGACTAAGTCAGATGTCGCAGGCGAGTATTTCCCGAGTCCCCAATCAGATCGCATGATTTGACCTTTGGCGGAAAATCCAAGTCGGGTATTATCCCAAAAATCTAGAGCACCTTTATTGAAAACAACGTTTAAGTAAACAGGCTTGGTGATACCTTTAATAGTTAGGTCTCCCGTCATTTGACCTGTTAGACCATCACGTTTTTCCAACTTTATGCTTTGAAATGTAATCGTGGGAAAGTTTTCTACGTCGAAAAAGTCAGCAGCTTTTAGATGTTCATCAAACTTGGCAATACCGCTATCCACAGACGCCGCATCCATTGTTACAATAACAGATGATTGGGTTGGGTCTTCAGCATTCCAGTTTAATGTCGAATCCCAACCAAGCCATCTCAGTATGGGTCTTGAGAAGCCTTGGTGTAGGTATGATGCATTAATATAGGCATGTCCTTTTTCGATGACATATTCCCCGGAAGGTGTGGCTTCAAAGGCGCTACCATAATTTGGCGCTTCAACCACTACCGGTCTTGATGGCTTAGATGAGTTGGCAGCCACTTTAATAGGCGCGGTGTTTTCAGCCGTTGCAGTTTGCGCGTCTTGTGAACCTGCCGCCGAACAGGCCACTAAAGACACAGAGATTAGACCAAGTATGAGCTTTTTCATATTCATCCTCTTTTAAAATAGTAATGATCCTTAAATCATTCTAGGCAAAGTTTGCCTATTCACAATCATGCTACCACGCTCATGCCATCATAAGCGACGGTATGATTACCTGTTAGCTCGGATTTCAAAACATTATAATCCATATCAATATGTAAATTCGTCAATATAGCTTTCCGCGTTCTTGTTCTCGCAATCCATGACAAACCCTTATCAACATGGGCGTGGGTTGGATGACCGCTATATCTCAAGCTGTCCATGATCCATATAGGTATGTCTTCCAAAGTCCCTAAGGTCTGATCGCTTATATCATGCACATCTGGTGTATAGGCTATTTTGTTACCAATCAAAAATCCAAGAGCCGGTGTCGGGCCATGAGACAAACCCAACACTGCAATATCTAAAACACCGCCGGGCCCCTCGACCTGATGAACGTCCCCCGGTTTGATCAAGTCTTTAAGTTCCAAAATTGGGGGGTGCACCCTACCCTCTGGCATTTCAAAACAATATTTAAACCGCTCATAAACATGATCATGCGTATGCTGATCCATATAGGTCGGCACCCGTTGGCGCATCCGGTAGGCCAGCGCTCTGAGATCATCTATTCCATGGGTTTGATCGGCATGTTCATGCGTGAAGAACAATGCATCCAGCCGCTTTATCTCGATAGCAAGCAACTGCTCTCTTAGGTCGGGCGAGGTATCAATTAAAACACTTGTACACTTATCTCTCTCAGGCTTTGTGTCACCTTCCCAATACTCCACCCATAGAGAGCAGCGTGTGCGTCGGTTCTTAGGCTCATTGGGATCACAAGCGCCCCAATCACCACCAACCCTCGGCACACCTCCAGATGAACCGCATCCAAGAATTGTCACCTCGATATTACCGGTCATGACGGGCGCTCGGCCTTAGAGAAAAGGCGAAAAAACGCGTCCGTTGTTTTGCGGGATGTTTCCTCTAAGCTCCAGCCTTTAATTTCGGACAGTTTTTCCGCCACATATGGTACATAGGCCGGCTCATTTCTCTGACCGCGATGCGGGACTGGTGTCAGATAAGGACAATCCGTTTCAAGCATGATGCGGTCATCAGGTAGTTTAGCTGCAATAGCTCTAACTTCATGTGCATTTTTAAACGTAATGATTCCTGACAAGGCAAAATAACAGCCCAGTTCAGCGGCTCGTTCAGCGAGCCTAGGGCCAGATGAATAACAGTGTAAAAGAGTGGGAAACTCACCCTTGCCTAGCTCTCTTTCCAATATGTCTCCCATTTCGTCATCCGCCTCTCGTGTATGGATAATAAGTGGGAGCTGTATTTCTCGAGCGGCTTCTATGTGAGCTATGAAATTTTTCCTCTGAACATCCGGCTCACTGTAATTATAGTGATAATCCAATCCAGTTTCGCCAATTCCTATCACCTTAGGACTGTCACACAACTCAACGATATCAGACGGTTTTATATTCGGATTTTCCTTGGCGTCATGTGGATGCGTTCCAACACTAACCCACATATTGTTATATTTTTCCGCAACCGCTAAAGCCTTTGGAAAATCTGATAGCAAACAGCAAATGTTGAGCATGGCGTCGACACCATTTGTCTTTGCCCTCGCGACGACCGTATCTAAATCTTCGGCAAATTTTTCACCATGTAAATTTACGTGACTGTCAACGAGCATCATGCAGTCCGTATACCGGATAAAACATCCTGCATAACAGTTTTCTTATCCATATTTATCGCAGATTCACGTGATTTGAAATGCCCAACTTGCTGCCACAGCCTTTGCCAAGTGGACGGCGTTTTACTTGCAGACATTGGGCCGAACGCGCCTTGCCACTCACCTGTCAAACTATAGATTGCTTGAGCATGCAATATGTCCTCTAATGCATCCCAGAATAACTGTCGTTGTAAAGAAAATCCATTACCTGAGAGCGTGTTGGCCAACTTTTGATCAACTCTAGCGTCCCCTTTTTCAAGACTTTTCAAAAATAATTGCAATGGTTTGAGAACATCATCGGCGTTTTGCATGAGAGCAAGCGCCTTTCCCGGTGCACCTCGTGATAATTGGCTGGCCGAACCGATAAGTTCATCATCCCATTTATCTAATGACCTAAGCCATGATGCTATATCTTCCAGACTAACAGGTCTGAGAGATAGTATTTGGCATCGGGATCTGATCGTGGGTAGCAAACGACCAGGAGCACTGGAGAGCAAAATGATAATGGATTTCTCAGGTGGTTCTTCCAGTATTTTTAAAATGCCGTTTTCCGCATTTCGATTCATTTCATCCATGCTATCAACAAGACATACACGCCATCCGCCTTCAGAGGCTTTATGAGAAAAAAAGTCCTGCAATTTTCGCGTCTCAGCGACGGGTATTTCAGACCGTAACTTTTTGCTCTTATGATCATATGGTCGGCGTAAAAGAAAAAAGTCACCATGCCCAAGACTTTGAATGCGTTGCGCGACCGGATCTTGTTCCGTAACATCAATGCTTGTTTCAAGACGGCTCTGACCACCTAAGATCGTCCTTATCATTCTATAAGCCAATGTTGCCTTACCAACGCCCTTTTGTCCCGTAAGAAGCCACGCATGATGAAGCTTATCCGACCTTATGGCGCGCAAGAATACTAGCTCTGCTTGGTTGTGTCCGATGAGGTTATATGTTTCCCGTGGGTGTAAACACCCAGTCGCTTTGTCGGCCTGAGGAAAATCAATACTATCCGTCATTCGCGGCTGCTGCGTAGGATAACTTACCTGATAAATCTGGATAAGCCTGAGTGAGAGCGTAGAATATGCGTGTTGTCACAGCATCTCTGTCAGTCCCAGCATCAAGGGTAAAAAATCGATTTTTATGCGTTTCCGCTATTTCAAGAAATGCTGATCTCAACTCCTTGTGAAACGATAATTCTTCAGAGTCAAAACGGGATAAGTCTTCCCCGCGTCTTTCCACGCGTTTCATGGCTAGCAAAGGGTCCATATCAAACAATATTGTCAAATCCGGTTGGAAGTCATGCAAAACCGCTTTGTGGACGGCTTCAACACTTTCTTTTCCTAATCCTCGAGCATATCCTTGATAAGCCATGCTACTATCTGCAAATCGATCACTTACAACCCAAGCTCCGCGTTCCAAAGCTGGTTTTATCAATTTCTCAATGTGATCAAGCCGTGCGGCATACATTAAAAGCAGTTCTGTCATTCCAGACCAACGCTCTTTAGAGCCTTCCAAAACCAGATTGCGAATAGCTTCAGCTCCAAAGGTCCCACCGGGCTCTCGGGTTAAAACGGTCTCCAAGCCTGCACCTTGCAAGGCTTCACATAGGCGTTCCGCTTGTGTTGTTTTACCTGTACCCTCGCCGCCTTCAAACGAAATAAATTTACCTCTGGTCTCCATATTACCCTCTGATTTTTGCGGTAAGCGCACTCGTGATACGCCCAAAGAGCGACTTTTGTCTTACATTATTTTGTGCAAAAAGCTGATAAATTTGTTCACTTTGCCCTGGAACTACAACTTTTAAATCGGCGATGTGATCCCCGCGTTTAATTGGCGCGGCTACCGTCTCTTTCGAAATCATGGCCACTTTAACATTTTTTCTAATCGATCTTTCATACCCAATTTGAATGTCTGAATTTGGAGCTACATCAACGGTACCTTCTTGTCCCATGAAAACGTCAACAGAACCTACGACAGCGTTTTTCGTCATTAGTGTTTCAACTTTGAAACGATCAAAAGCCGCCTGCATAAGACGTAAACTCTCTTTGCTACGCTCAGACTTACTGCCCAGCCCGTTAACAACGACGATTCGTCTTACATCCCCCCGCTTAGCTGACGCCACTAGCCCGTAGCCAGATACTTCTGTATGACCCGTTTTTAACCCATCTGCACCCGTAAAGCGCCCTAACAGGGGGTTGCGGTTGCTTTGTTTAATATTATTCCAAGTAAAATCTCGTTCCGAATAAATCGGATAAAACTCGGGAAAGTCTCGTATGCTTCGTTCCGCGAGGCGACCAAGATCATAAGTGCTAATTCTGTGCTCCGGATGGGGCCATCCGGTAGCATTGCGAAACGTTGCAGACGTAAGACCGATATCACGTGCATGCTCGGTCATCACATCGGCGAAAACAGTTTCTGAACCAGCAATTCCTTCGGCAAGAACAATACACGCGTCATTTCCGGATTGTATGATCACACCTCGAAGCAAATTTTCGACGCTGACGGTTGAGTTAACTTCCAATCCCATAGTTGAACCACCGGAGGCAAACCCTCCGCGTCTCCAAGCTTCTTCACTCACCGTGAATTCAGTATCAAGAGATAAACTGCCATCTCGAATTTTTTGAAATACTAATTCAGCCGTCATAATTTTTGTCATAGACGCAGGAGCCACTGGATCGCGGGCGTCCTTTTCAAAAAGCACTAAACCTGTTTCGTAATCCATAATAAGTGCGTGGGGTGCACTTGTTGCAAAACCGCTATCTTGGGCAAAGGCAAAAGACGTTGTCCAGATCAGAACCAGAACCGAAATGAAAATTCTCAAAATAATCCTCTTAACGCAAGAATCGAAAAGCGCCCCTTGAAGGGCGCTTATCAATCTCACAGCTTAGCTAAGAGGTAAAGCTTAAGACGCTTACTTTTTCTCGTCTTCATGAACGGCCAAGATGACCTTTTCATCAGTTCGGACTGTTTTATATCCAGCTAAGTGAATAGGTCCTTTAATGGTCAAAGTCGTGATATCCTCTTCGCCCGGTGCTGGTGGATTATACGCTTCTGGAATTGGAACATGGCTTTGACGTGGCACGGATGGCACTGGCAGCATAATATTTGGCACCATTACTTGCGGAGCAGTAATGGGTGCCTGTGATGACTGTTCGAAGACTGGAGCCGGCTCAAACTCCGGGGCAGGTTGAGCAACAGGTGCTGGTTCAAACGCTTGCGGTAATGCAACAGGTTCAGCTTGTGGCTGTGGCAGATCCCGCAAAGGCTGATAACCAGGCTCGCCTAATTCAGGCGCTTTAGGCGTCGTTAACGGCGCTACAGGTGTTAAAACTGGCTGCGATGCCGGTTGAGCTGGCAATTGAGCCACGACGTTGCTCTCATTTGGATCCGCAGGTCCCGCATATTGAACGCGGACTTCACCCAATCCTTCAGATGCAATTCCTAAACGTTTGGCTGCGGCCTCTGAAAGATCAATGATACGATCACCAATAAAAGGTCCACGATCATTTAATCTCAACTTCAAAGATTTACCCGTATTTATATTTGTCACAATGACGTAGCTATTGAGCGGCAGTGTTTTATGGGCAGCTGTCAGCGCGTTCTTGTCATATGTTTCGCCATTGGCTGTCAATTTCCCGTGAAATTTATCGCCATACCACGAGGCCGTCCCAGTTCTGTCATAATCTGGCTGATGTTCGGGTTTATAAGTTTTCCCTAAAACTGTATAAGAATTGCCGACTTTTTGATGCTTATAAAGCGTCTCGTCGATATTGCTTAAGTCATAAGACGGAGCCTGTGTTTGTGGACGCGGGGCAGTCTGAGGTCTTACAGGCTGTGGCCATTCGGCGACCTGCTGTCCTTGACGCATTGTAGGCGCCATAGCAGGTGCTGTATTCGGCTGAGTTTGTAGAAAACTCGGGAGTTGTCGCTGCTGAGGGCGTGCCTCAGCACTTTGAACTGGCGCATTTATATGTGATGGCTGTTGATAACCCATATTCAATGGAGCCTGATCTGGATATAAACCCATCGGACTACCTGGTTGAGACAACTTATAGGTAATCGGCGCAGACGTTTGGTAATAATCCGACGCCTGAGCAACCTGTGACAATGCCAAAGCACTTACTGTGATTATAGAAAATTCACATATTTTTTTTCGCGTGACTTTCATATCAACCCACCTTTATCTTTTTTTTGGGACCTAACCCGTTCATTACGCAGAATATACTCTGGTAACTTTAAATCCCGGTTAGAATACAGCCTTAACGACCTATTTTTTTTCAGCCTTAACTCTTTCTTTGGGGGTATGGTTAATGAAATAAGAGTCATATTACAGATCATATTTCTGACAATTCACGCATATTGGGCTTGATCACGACACCGAAATCCTCTAATTGCGCGCAATCCCGCGGGTGGGTGGCTGAGTGGTTGAAAGCACCGGTCTTGAAAACCGGCATAGGGGCAACTCTATCGGGGGTTCGAATCCCTCCCCACCCGCCACTATATCTTGCTAACATATTGTTATATATGAATTATTTTATAAATAATGACGCGTGGGTCTACCCCTAGGTCTACCTTTAAGCCGCGTAACCTTTAGTGTTAAATTTTAGTAATTTAGGTTTTATCCAATAAAAAAAGGGAGCTAACCCCCCTCCTCTATTCATCGAATATCAAATTTAGGCTTACACCGTTTCTAAATGGTCCATCCAATTTAAGATTTCGGATAACTTCCATCGAGTAAAATGATTGCCAACTTTATAGGCTTTTGGAAAGGTATCATTATCGTCTTTTGATTTCTTCCATAATGTAACTCGGCTTTTTATACCCGTTATTTCTTGCACATCGCCATATGTAAGGAGCTTTTCCGGAAAATTGTCAGTTGTC
>CAZPLJ010000025.1:0-34538 GCA_964587545.1 uncultured Caulobacterales bacterium
TTTCTGGCAAATGATTGAAAACAGACATGTCTCTGATTTCAATCCTTAGGAATATCAATCCTTCAAGCCTTTCAACACAGCAAAGGGATTATCAGATTTAACCTTGTCTTCCTCCCTGTCAGGCAAAGCGAGACCGTGATTAAGCGGTCCGTTGCCGCGTCCTAATTTGGGGGCACTGCGGATGGCCTCAAAAACATAGTCACGGGCCATATTCACGGCGGCCTCCAACGGATTACCTAACGCCAGATTGGCCGCGACTGCCGACGCCAATGTACAGCCGGTGCCATGCGTATGTCGTGAGTGGATACGCGGGGCGGTCATGAGATTATTTTCTTCCTCAGACACAAGGACATCCATGACCATTTTGCCTTTAAGATGTCCGCCTTTCATAAGGGCCGCATAGGCGCCCATCTCAAGAAGTTTTTGTCCTGCCTCTGATAAATGATCCACCTCCTCAATTTTCACACCCGTCAAAATTTCCGCTTCAGGGACGTTGGGCGTGACCAGATCTGCCATGGGGATGAGCCGGGTTTTGAGAATATCAATCGCGGCCTCGTTCAATAAGGTATCGCCGCTGGTCGCGACCATGACGGGGTCGAGCACAATTTTCGCCTCGACATCTTCCAGCTCATCGGCGACGGTTTTGGCAATCTCGGCATGACCCAGCATCCCGATTTTAATAACGTCTGCGCCTATATCCGAAAGCACGCTTTGAATTTGCGCGCGCACCAAGTCGGGTGATAATATCTCGACGGATTGAACGCCTATTGTGTTTTGCGCGGTGATCGCTGTGATCGCTGTCGCACTATAAGCGCCAAAGGCTGCACAAGCTTTGATGTCGGCTTGGATACCGGCCCCGCCGCCACTATCGGAGCCGGCGATGATGAGGACGCGTGGGGTCATAGATAAAATTCTGCCTCGAGTGACTTTTTTATTTTATCATTTTCCTTCTGCGTAATAGTCGGAATACGAAAGAGCTCAATTAGGGTAAAAATGATATAAGCACCAACAGCGAATACTATTTTCTCGGCAAGGGCAGTTTCCGCAAAAAAAATCAGATACGTATAAAAGGCGACCCAAAACAGAAACATAAATAAGGCTAACTTTGCATGGCCCAAATAAAATCTATGTGCACCGAATTTTCCAAGGAGCCAGCACAATAGAAAAGAAATTAAGTAATTTTTTTTGACAGTCTCAAACTTCTGCAAAAGATTATGTTTCTGCACACGTTTCTTATCTGCTTCACTTAAACTAGCCATCCTCAATCGCCTCCCACACTTTCAAGGCCTGCACGGTCTCTTTCACGTCATGCACACGGATCATATCAGCGCCAGCTTGGGCTGCATAGATAGCGGTTGCGAGCGAACCGCCGAGACGATTATCCACGTCTGATCCGTCAATTTTGCTAATATAGCTTTTGCGCGACGCCCCAATGAGCAGCGGATATCCGAGAGCTTTCATCGCCGGAATACCGCGAAACAAAGCGAGATTATCGTCTAAGCGTTTCCCAAAGCCGATGCCGGGATCAAGACCGATATCAGAGACACCTTTGGCTATCGCATTTTCAATTCGGCGCGAGAGCCAGTCGCACACCTCTTTGACCGGATCATCATAGCTTGGATTATCCTGCATGGTTTCGGGCGAGCCTTTAATATGCATCAGGATAACCGGGCAGGCGAGGTCTGCTGCGACATCCGCTGATCGCGGATCAAAAGTGAGCGCGGTCACATCATTCCAGATATTAGCCCCCGCTTTAATGGCGGCGCGCGCCACATCGGGTTTGCGCGTATCAATGGACATGGTGATATTAGAGATTTCGCGGATGGCTTTAATGACCGGGACGGTGCGCCGGATTTCTTCTTTGACCGAAATTTCTTGCGCGCCGGGTCGCGTGCTTTCCCCGCCAATATCAAGAATGTCCGCACCTTCGGATATAAGCCGTTGGGCCTGAGCTACGGCGCGCTCGACATCATCAAATTTTCCGCCGTCAGAAAAACTATCCGGTGTGACATTCAAGATGCCCATGATGTTTGGGCGGTTAGACATATTGGCCGTGATTACGTTTCAGGCTGTGCATCCCCAATGGGTTTGGGTTTGCTAGTGGTGGGCACAGCTGAGACCGACGGCTTGGAAGATCCATCCGGACGCTTGGGCTGAATACCATCAGACAGCAGGTTTGTAATCTCATCCCCTGAGAGGGTTTCATATTCCAACAGCGCCTCGGCCAGTGCGACCCAGTTTTTCTTTTTCTTTTTCAAAATAGATGTCGCCGTCGAATGTGCTTCCGTGATGAGCCGTTTAATCTCGCTCTCAATCAAGCTGGCTGTTTCAGGCGAGATAGACGAGCCGCGGCCAATACCGGGATGAAAGCTTTGTTGATCCGTATTTTTATACGCAATTGGCCCAACCGCATCCGAGAGACCCCATTCAGTGACCATAGCCGTGGCGATGCGTGTTACTTGCTCAATATCAGAACTCGCACCCGATGAGACTTTGTCATATCCAAAATGGATTTCTTCTGCGGCGCGGCCACCCATGGCCATCGCCATACGCGCAATCATTTCTTGGCGATTTTGCGAAATTTGATCCCGCTCAGGCATATACTGCACCATACCCAAGGCCCGGCCTCGTGGAATGATCGTCGCTTTATGAATCGGCAATGATCCGGGCATATTAAGCCCAACAATCGCGTGACCGGCTTCATGATAGGCGGTCATTTCTTTTTCCTCTTCAGTCATCGCCAATGTCCGACGCTCGGCCCCCATCATAACCTTGTCGCGGGCATCTTCAAATTCCCGCAATGTGATCTTGAGCTTGTTACGACGCGCCGACAATAAGGCCGCCTCGTTGACAAGGTTGGCGAGATCAGCGCCAGAGAAACCCGGCGTACCACGGGCGATATATTGCACATCGACATCAGCTCCGATGGGCTTTCCGCGCATATGGACTTTAAGAATTTTCTCACGGCCTTGAATATCGGGATAAGGCACTTCGATCTGGCGATCAAAACGACCCGGGCGCAGCAGGGCTTTATCGAGAACATCGGGGCGGTTGGTCGCCGCGATGATGATAATACCTTCTTTGCCGTCAAACCCGTCCATCTCGACCAAGAGCTGGTTTAAGGTTTGCTCACGTTCTTCGTGACCACCGGACGTCCCGACACCACGGTGACGACCGACCGCATCAATCTCGTCAATAAAGATAATACAGGGCGCGTTTTTGCGGGCATCGGCAAACATGTCTCTCACGCGTGAGGCGCCAACACCGACAAACATTTCAACAAAATCAGACCCGGAAATTGTAAAGAATGGCACACCGGCTTCACCAGCCACAGCTCTTGCGAGCAAAGTTTTACCTGTACCAGGAGGGCCAACTAATAAGGCGCCTGTTGGAATTTTAGCCCCAAGGCGTGTGAATTTTGTTGGGTCTTGTAGAAATTCAACAACTTCTTTTAAGTCTTCTTTGGCGCTCTCAACACCCGCGACATCATCAAAGGTCACTTTGCCGGACGGCTCATTTAAGAGTTTCGCGCGGCTTTTCCCAAAGCTCATCGCGCCTCCGCGACCTCCGCCTTGCATAGACCGCATAAACATCAAGGTAATCCCGATAATAAAAATCAGGGGCAAGATATTAAACAGGCCTGAAAGAAACGGATTAGTTTTGCGTATAGCTTTATATTCGTAAGGGATATTTGTGCGGTCAAATAATTCTTCCGGACGATCAGAAAAAACAGGTCCCGATGCTGTGAAGTTCTCATTACTTGTCGTCACACCGCTTATCGCACCGGTGCTATCGTCAATGACGGCACTTTGGATTTTGCCCTCTTCCGCCTGTGTCACAAGCTCCGTATAGGTAATTTCGGTTTCCTGGGTCGGAGTGAAACTATTTGAGGACATGGAGATCATCACAATAAACATCACGATGACGAGCGCCCACATAGCCATATTGCGCATATTCTGGTTCATAATATTACCTGTTTTCTTCGCTCTCTATCATATAAGTATTAGCATAATAAAGTTAAGAGGCTGCGACGGGAAATCACAGCTATGTGACGTACATCATTTTATGCAAGCGTGAGGCCACAATCGAGGTGATTTCAGTATGTTGACTTATGCTGACCGGATGAGACATCTTAAAGCCTCCCAAAGTCGTCCCTAACGCTTTGTCCATATCATACATAGTATGAGACGTGCCAATTTTTGTGGCTTCATGCGCGTTTTGAACTTTGAAACGCCCGTCCCATATAATTGTTTCCTGAGGTGACAGCTTTCTAATTGGGATTGCGGGTTGATTGCCTCGACCTTTGGCGGCCACAGGGTCGCGACCAATAATAATTTTTCCACGTCGTTTCATGACATAAGCCCCTGCCAAGGTTCCACCGGGAAAGTCTGTTTCCTTGAGGGCTTTCATTATTTCAGCAATCGAATTTTTATGAATAGGTCCGCCTGTTCCCGATGCGGCGCGTAAAAACAACGTCATCAGACGCGCCGGTGGTAGCTTATTTAATGATATGATACCCACATCATCAATATCAGTATGTTTATCTAAAAACTCCCGAAAATGCTTGGTTTCTTGAGCTAATCCGACCTGTAAATCCTGAGCCGTGTTAAGCAAGTCAGCTTTAATGTGGGGCCTATTAGATAGATAGTCCCGCGCGCGAATACGGGTAAAACCTCTATTTTGATTGCTGGGGTCCTCAGACCATTTAAGGTTATGATGGCGGTTATAATCACGCAGTCTTCTGCGTGAGCAACCCAATAACGGGCGAACCAATGTGACCTCTGCAAGCTCAGGCCAAATAGGCGCATAAATGTTTTGTGCCATGCCAGCGGCCCCTCGCCAATCCGTGCCCCGATCATAGCGCATGAGTAATGTCTCGGCTTGGTCATCTTGGGTATGACCGGTTAAAAGATATGCGATACCGCGCTCCCGACAGACACCACCCATAAGACCATATCGCGCTTTGCGGGCTTTTTCTTGTAGGCCCGCTTTCGGATTATTATGCGCCCATGTCAGAATGAGAGTCTCTAACGCTAAACTCTCAGAAAACTTCTTGGCGTGTTCGGCCTCATCTCGAGACCCGTCACGCAATCCATGATCCACAATAAGAATAAGAGGTTTAGGATCATGATCTTTGAGAATATGTACCAAAGCCGTACTGTCCCCGCCGCCCGAAAAGGCAATCGCGAAACGTCCTAAATTATTAGGAATGTCTGGCTTAATAAGCATGCGAACTTATCCGCAAAAACACCGGTATCTTTCAAGCTAAAACTTAAATTTCAGGATTTGCGGAGGACAGGGCGCTCATTCAGCCGCTAATTTCCATTCCTCTAAATCACCCAATGTTTCGCAATAATAAATATCGCGCGCAATATCTTCACATAAATGATTATCCGGCACGGGTTGCATCGCTCTTAAAAAAGAATGCGTGTAGGGAAAGAAATTAAAGTGTGGATTAAACGTATATCGAAATTCACGCTCACGCGGCACAATAATAATCAAACGCTTTGCCGTTATACGTCGCAACTCCGCGATAGCTTTACGGTAATCAAGGACATGTTCGATCACATGGGTGCAAATGACCGTATCAAAAGCCCCATCTTCAAATGGCAAATCCTCGATCTTGGCGGCAACATATTCAATGCCCTCAAGGCTATCCGCATCATCAATGACAAAGTCTACACCTGTATACTGGCTAACATCTGGTCTTTTGTCTTTTATACGGGATAAAATATATCCGGTGCCACAGCCGACATCGCATACTGATGTGCCGGCAACATCTTTAATCATCCTTTGGATACATTTTTCTGAATTATCACTCCCTTCATGTACACGGGGGTGTTTTTGATAGAGAGCTTCATATTCTGCATCACTTAAGAAAGGCGCGCGCTCACGAAATCGCGCGAGATCGCCAATATGCTTACCCCAGAAAAGACCGGCAAAACCTTTAAATAAGCGGGAGTCGCGCAGGAAAGCCGGAACAATATCTTCTAAAACAAATCTTATACGGTTGGTTGTTTCTCGATTCATGCGGCACCCGATTGTCTAAATTCATTACCTGCCGCAGGGGCGACCTTTCCGCGTCTTTCTTGGAGCACACCGGTCCCAGTTAAACGGCTCTCACCTCTGGATGGTGTTATGGATAGATAAAAAATACGTTTTTGCTCCGCCCGCCCCCGGGCCACCGAGTCGAGAATTATGCCCGCCGAAAACACCATCATGGACCCCAATAATAACGTCATTGCTAAAATCCATGACGGAATTTTATTCACAAGACCCGTCGCTAAATATTCCATAACGGGTGCAACCATGAAGGCGGCACTCACGGCGAAGAGGCCAGCGGCTATATAAGAAAAGAAAATAAATGGCTTGGTTTCTTTAAGCAACATAACCATCATTTTTAAAATCCGATACCCGTCTCTAAATGTTGATAGCTTGCTTTCGGACCCTTCTCCGCGGGTGCCATAATGACATTCGACTTCTGCCACGGGCAGACGCAAAATAGAGGCGTGGGTCGACATTTCTGTTTCTATTTCAAACCCCGGGCTCTCAGCCGGAAAGCTTTTGGCAAAGCGGCGCGTAAATGCGCGGTACCCGGAGAAGATATCCGTGAAATCATTTCCAAATAAGGTTTGATATATCTTATTAAAAAGCTTGTTTCCCAACGCATGGCCTTTGCGTCCGGCATCGACAGTGACATTGGCTCTTGTGCCCACGACCATATCCAGCCGATCATTTATCAATGTATTGATAAGGTCAGGCGCCGCCTCGGCATCATAAGTATCGTCGCCGTCTGCCATAAGATAAATATCAGCATCGATGTCAGCAAACATTTGACGCACAACATTCCCCTTACCTTGTCGACGACTAGGAACAACTGTCGCTCCGGCGAGAGCGGCCTGATCCGCCGTCTTGTCTTGTGAATTATTATCATAGACATAAATACGAGATCCCGGGAGCACGCGACGAAAGTCAAGCACGACCTTCGCAATAGAGGCCTCTTCGTTATAGCAGGGTAATAAAACAGCGATTTTTAGATCGTTATAATTCATCTATGACGTCCACATATTATTTGGACTTCACTTAATCTTAATGTGGTTAAGGTTAGGTTGCTTTTAGAAAAATAAGTTTCGGGGTGATGTAAAGTGACGAAATATTTCCACAAAAAACCAGCCCTGATTACCTTTCTGATTTTAGTCATAATCATTAATCTCAAGGCTATTGTTCAAGGTAGTTGGGGTGAAATTGGCACCGACAGTGATGACGTCATGCGTCTCATTCAAATCCGGGACTTTTTTGCAGGGCAGCATT
Source organism: uncultured Caulobacterales bacterium (assembly GCA_964587545.1). Lineage (GTDB taxonomy): Bacteria > Pseudomonadota > Alphaproteobacteria > Caulobacterales > Maricaulaceae > JACOMS01. Next base: position 7,312 of record CAZPLJ010000025.1, read on the forward strand.
GGTTTGACCTAACCCAATACCGCATGGGGCCTGGCGTAGGCACAGACATGCATTGGTCGCGGATTGTTGATCTGCCGATGATTATCTTGATCGGCTTTTTCGATATATTTTTACCTTATGAATGGGCCGAAAAAATTGGTATATCTCTGTGGCCGCCTCTGTGCTCTGGCCTAGTTATTTGGGGTGTTTTTACCGGTGTCAGACATCTAGGTGGAAAGTTCTCCTATATATTTGCAGCCTTACTATTAGGGTTTTTACTCGTGTGGCATTACCGTTTCGCGCCAGGAGGAATTGATCACCACAATCTTCAGCTTGCATTGATAGCGATATCTATTGGTCATGCACTAGACCCTCAATTGAGACCGAAAAACTATATTATATCTGGCGTAGCTCTGGCTCTCTCCGTGGGTATAGGTATGGAGGTTTATGCCTTTGTCGGGATTATAACCGGCTATATGACGGTGGCGTGGCTGATTGCCGGGGACAAAGCAAGTAACGCAACTCAAGGCTTTGGATTGGCCTTCGCTATCACACTCGCTGCCATATTTATAACCATGATAAGTCCAAAGAATTATAGCGTAATTCATTGCGATGCCTTCTCTCTTATCACCCTTTGTGCGGGCGCAGCGGGCGGTATTGGTCTTATGTTTGCGGCAAAACTTACGTCAGATAAATCATTTTTATGGCGGTTTGGGAGTGTCGTTGTTTTAGGCCTTATTTGTCTTGTGATTCTGGCGGCGCAAGCCCCTCAATGTCTGGCTAATCCCCTCGACAGCCTGCCTGCTGACGTCAAGGAATTATGGCTTGGTAACATTCAAGAGGCGCAACCTCTCCTATCGGGACAAGAGGATGTTCCGTTGATAATTGCCTACGCACTCGGGCCAACGAGCATCGCTATTCTTGTTGCCTTGCGGCAAATCTTTCGTAAAAATAAAATACAGCAATATTCTTTGCTCGCCGTTCTGATTGCGGTCAGCTTGGCATTGAGCTTGTATCAAAGTCGCTTCCATGTGTTTAGCGGGATCATAGCTTTATTTATTCTCGCTCCTTGGATCGCTTCTATTTTTGAAAAAGAAAACGAAACAGAGGGGACAAGGCTGAAATATATTGGGGCTCTGGCCCTATCTCTACCTTACATATGGTGCTTCCCGGTTATGCTGGTGATGGCTGCACAGGACGAGGATACGTCCGGTAACGAAGAGGCCCGTAAGGTTTGTTATTCGCAAAATGTTTTTGACGTCCTGTCCCGACTTCCTGAGGGGCGAGTCGTGATTGCATCTAATGGCACGCCGCACGTCTTGAAAAATACGGCGCACAAAACACTCAGCGGAAATTATCACAGAAATGCAGACGGCATTTTATCAAATATCCGAATCTTTATGCAGGGAGGCGATAAATCGCTTGAATTGTTAACAGCACATTCTGTCGATTATCTGCATGTGTGTCGAACCACGACTGAGACGTCCGAATATACGGAAAATAATGAACACGGCCTTCTGTCACGTCTCATTGATAGAGACGTGCCAATATTCCTTGAACCTATTGGAGAGGATTTAGAAGACGGGGCGGTAACCCTCTATAAGGTTATAAAACCTTAGCCCTCAGTGGGGGTCTGTTCTGGGCACAAATCGAGGACTTCTCGACCTTCGGAATTAACATATATGACCTTTTCTTCCTCAACCACAATCGTCCGTTCTTCTGTGCGTTGAATGGGTTCATAGCCCGGATTTTCGATTTCCGTAATCGCAAATTGTGTTTTTGTCACAGCGGGTATGACAACACGCTCTACATCTGAAATAGGTGTGCAAGTTTGTACAGGCGGGACTATAATCACGACGGGCTCAGGCTCGGGCTCAGGCGTCGAGGCACATGCGGCCAAAGATAAAACCATACTCGCGCCAAATAAAAGATGTAACCGGGTCATAAATGTCTCCTTTAGACATGTTATTGACATGATTTGCGACCAAAATATGTCAAATTGAAACAATCTATTTGACTATAGGGTATTTAGTTTAACAGAATGGTTAACAGTTTGTTGCAGAGCGTTAAGTAACAGTTTTCTTAACGTCTCTTAATTGGTAACTGACAGGCGGACATGAGACATAATCGTCTAAAAACAGGACAATAAAGATGACACTGATAAATATAATAATGCAGGCGACCCCTCTGGATCCTTCGCATATTGGTGATTTTTCTTTTTATTCCCTTTTCATGCAAGCTGGCCTGGTCGTCAAAGCTGTTATGATTGTTTTGGTGCTCGCCTCCTTATGGTCATGGGCAATTGCCATTGATAAATTTATTACATTTCGGTTGCTCAAAAAGCGTGCCGAACGCTTTGAAGAAAGCTTCTGGTCTGGCCGAACTTTGGAAGACCTATCTAAAGGTTTAGCGGGAGATATTCGTGATCCTATGGCTCGTGTTTTTGCCGCAGCTATGCGCGAATATGATGAGAGCCGAACCTCTCGTGGTCCGAGCGGCACAACAATATTGGGGACGCAAGAGCGTATTGACCGGGTCATGACATTGGTTGTTAATCGGGAGCTATCAAAGGCTGAGCGCGGAATGAGTGTTCTAGCAACCGTCGGATCAGCGTCCGTGTTTATTGGGTTGTTTGGAACTGTTTGGGGGATCATGAATTCCTTCCGGGCGATTGCGGTCTCTCAAAATACCAACTTATCCGTCGTCGCTCCCGGGATCGCGGAAGCCTTGTTCGCGACCGCACTCGGTTTGATTGCGGCTATCCCGGCGGTTATTTTTTATAATAAATTTTCCACCGATCTCGACCGATATGCCGGACGACTCGAAGGCTATGCCGATGAGCTCTCTGCGATATTATCGCGTAAAATTGTGAAGGGGGCTTAAACCATGGCGATGCGTATTGGCTCTATGTCACGACGGTCCGGACGCTCGCGAAGCTCTCGTCACGGACTAAACTCGGAAATAAACGTGACGCCTCTTGTCGATGTTATGTTGGTCTTGCTGATTGTCTTTATGATCGCGGCTCCGCTACTCTCTGTGGGCGTGCCAGTTGATCTTCCTAAAACTGATGCGAAATCGCTCCCATCTCAACAAGAGCCCATAACTATAACGGTTGACGGAGACGGCGCCGTTTATATTCAAGAAACGGAAGTCACTCTGGAAGTGTTGGTTGAGCGTCTCACAGCTGTGGCGACGAATGGCTATGAAGAACGCATTTATCTGCGCGGCGATAAGGGCAGTGATTATGGACAGGTCATAGAAGTGATGGCCAAAATCAACGCGGCCGGTTTTTCCAACCTCGGTCTCGTTACGGACCCCATAACCCAGTAGCGAATGAAATTTGGATGGCCGATATCCCTTTTTCTTCACGCTTTCTTTGCTACTGTTGGCATGATTGCTTTTTCCAATATTGCTGAGCTTGATAGCGAAAAAAATGTTATCCCCGTTGAGCTGGTCACCCTAGCAGATATTACAAATGTAAAAGCGGCCATCAAAGCGGCACCAGATATTTCGCCGACAGAAACTCCGATGACGATTGAAACACCCATGCGTAACGCGACTGATGAGGGAGACAGTCAAGCGCGTAGCGTTGAAACATTTCGTCAAGACGCGATTGATCCGACACCTGATGGTGACGATATCATAGAGCCTGAACCCGACCCTGTTCCAAAATTTAATCTAGATCAAATGGCCGCTCTTGTGAACCGAACGCGCGATACCGAAGAGATCAAAGATCAACAAATTGCGCCGCAATCACAAGACATCCATTATAGTTATTCTGACCAAAACCAGGTTGGCATTGGGGAGGGTACAGCCTTAACCGTGGATGAAACGGTTGCGCTTCAACAGGCTATGCGGGAATGTTGGGATGAGCCTGTTGCCGCCCCCAATCCCGAAGAATTGGCTGTGCGGGTGCGAATCCAATTGCGCAAGGATGGTCATGTCACAAATGTCGATTCACTTGATCGCCGGATTATTGAGCTCTCCAATGACCCCTTTTTGAGAGCTGCAGAAAATGAGGCCTTATCTGCAGTACAAGAATGTGCACCTTATGATTTCCTACCCTTAAAGAAGTATGCTAATTGGCGAGAGATTATTTACACCTTCAAGCCTCGAAAGCGGTAAAATGAACCGATTTTTATTATCCGTCCTTATAGCTTGCTTCGGAATTTTTTATTCTCCCGCCGCCCAGGCTCAGCTGGAAATTGATATTACTGAGGGTAATGTCTCCCCTGTCCCGATTGCGATCCCTGATTTTTCAACAACGGATCATCGAGCCGGCACTATAGGGTCCGAGCTCGCCGAGGTTATAAGAAATAATTTGGACCGGTCTGGGCTATTTAAGTCATTGGATCCCCGCTCTTTTATCGAAACCTTGCCGGACATCAATTATAGGCCCAATTTCTCCGATTGGCGGGTGATTAAAGCGGAAGCTTTGGTCTCGGGTCGCATTGTCATGGAAGACGCCAACCGAATCCGCGTCGAATTTAGGCTCTGGGACGTCTATCGGGGGGAACAGCTGGACGCCCTTCGTTTTAGCACAACGACGGATAATTGGCGCCGCATAGCTCACAAAGTCTCAGACGGAATTTATGAAAAACTAACCGGGGAATCTGGTTATTTCGACAGCCGGATTGTGTTTATCGATGAAAGCGGGCCGAAAACCAACCGCATAAAAAAGCTCGCAATTATGGATCAGGACGGGGCAAATTTAAAATATATACGGACGGGATCAGACCTCGTTTTGACCCCGCGTTATGATCATAAAGCTCAGAAAATTACTTTTCTGTCTTATGAAAATGTTCTGCCACAGGTTTACCTTCTTAATATAGAGAGCAGCCAACGCGAGCTTTTAGGGACTTTTCAGGGCATGACATTTGCACCAAGATTTTCCCCGGATGGCCGCTCAATGATCTTTAGTTTGATGTCTAAGGATAATAGCGATGTTTACCGACGCGATTTAACCAGCCAATCATCCCAACGCTTAACGACATCTCCCGCGATTGATGTCTCGGCTAGTTTCTCCCCAGATGGTCGACAAATTGTCTTTAATTCTGACCGTGGAGGGTCACCGCAGCTTTATGTGATGAACGCGAATGGCGGGGCGGCCAAACGCATTAGTTTTGGGAAAGGGCGTTATTCTGCCCCTGTTTGGTCACCCAGAGGGGATAAAATTGCCTTTGTTAAAAGCCTTGACGGAAAATTCTCTATTGGTGTCATGGATCCGGACGGATCAGGAGAGCGTCTGCTGACTGAAAGCTTTCTGGACGAAGGGCCAACTTGGTCACCGAATGGCCGAGTGATTGCCTTTTCACGTCAGGCTCGCGGAAGCAGTGGCAAAAACGAATTGTGGTCAGTTGATCTATCAGGTCGTAATTTGCGAAAAATTCCTACACCCGGCAGCGCGTCTGATCCGGCGTGGTCTCCCATATTAGAGTGACTTCGCCATAATGTCGCCAAATTGCCAATGTTTACTGAAACTTATGGTAAATATATGTAAGACATTTCACATAGTTATACTTGCTAAGGGTTAGAGTAATAGTTTTAATGAAAATAAGAAAGTGAGGCGCGTAATGAAAAAGACAATATTTTTGATAGGCTCAGTTGGTCTCATACTATCAGCGTGTGCCAGCACGTCCGATCCCGAACCTGTCATCGTCGCGGAAACACCCGCTCCTATTGCGGCGCCTATACCCGTTGAGCCCAGACCCTTGCCTCCCGTACAATCAGCCCCGGCGCCTGTTATTCAGGAGAGCATAGCGCCGGTTGTTACGCTTAATCCTCACATACCAGGCTCAGCCGATGATTTCCTCTATCAATCCGGAGGCGAGGCCCGTGTTTACTTTGGATATGATCAATATACGCTATCAGGTGAAGCCAGAGACTCATTACGTGCTCAGGCCAATTGGCTTAACTTGTATCCAACAGTTACGGCCGTCATTGAAGGCAATGCTGATGAACGCGGCACGCGCGAATATAATTTGGCATTAGGCGCTCGGCGCGCTGATAGCGTCAAGACATTCCTCGTTAGCCAAGGTGTCTCACCCAGCCGTCTGACAACTGTGTCTTATGGCAAGGAGCGCCCTATTGATGGTCACTCAAGTGAAAATGCGTGGTCCCGAAATAGAAACGGACATACCAACCTTATTTCTGGTACAATTGGTTAGACTGTAATTTAACAGCCTTTTAAGCTTATAGAGGCTAGTTTTGTGCTAAACACCGGCATCAAATTTGGATGAGCCATGTATAAATTCGTTTTAGCCCTTTCTATTGCATTTTTTGTATTCGTTGGACCCGCACAGGCGCAAAGCAAAAAAGAACTTGCTCAACAAGATTTAGAGCTGGCTGAACGTATATCCGTTTTGGAGTCTCGGCTCCTCACAGGTGACCCCGCGGCGGAGCGACTGATGCAACGTATTGACGCTCTAGAAGCCTCGCAAAGGACACTCACAGGTGAGGTTGAACGCTTGCGCTTCGAGCGGGATAATTTGCGAGCTGAGGTCGCTGCGCTAGGTGATGATGTTCGCGAGCTTCAAGAATTATCAACGCGAATGAAAATACATCTGGATGCCGTTGATCTTATCGCTCAAGAACAGGCGGCGCGTCGGGCCCCCACTATCTATGACGGATCCCCAAACGCATTTTCAAACCAATCCAACACAATAGATTACGGGCAGCCGTCGTCTATCCCAGACGCGCCAGTGTTTCGTGAACAAACTATAGGGGTTCAACAAAATTATAACGATTTGTCTGAACTTCCCGACAAGGCAAAACAAAAACTCGCAGAAGGTGATTTTATTGGTGCGCAGACAGATTTTCGTACCTATCTGGATAATCTTCCCGATGCGCCCGATGCCGGGGAAATAAGTTACTGGTTGGGCGAAAGCTATTATGTCACCCAATCTTACGCCGACGCTGCAGATAGCTATATTAATAGTATGCGCAAAGATCCTAATGGCGTGAAAGCGCCTGATGCCATGGTGAAACTCGCTGCCGCTTTGAGGGAATTAGGCAAAACAACTGAAGCGTGCCAAACCTTAGATAGTTTTCCCGCACAATATCCAAATGCAGCCGACCATGTCAGAAACCGCGCTCGAACGGAACTCGCCCGTACAGGCTGCTAAATAGGTTAAAATAATCATTATTCTACAGGTAAACGCCTATATTATGAATGTTAGTGAGCGATCACTTGCAATAAAAAGCTTTTTGTGATATGTACATCTCAGAACTTACAATTCGAGCGTAAACATGACCCAATTAGCCATAGAACGAGCTGGTCGCGGCGTATCGGCTGCTGACGGTACAACCAAAGCAAAGATTGAACGGGCGGCTCTCACCTTATTTGCTGAAAATGGTATTGATGGTGTGTCAACCAAACAAATAGCGGCCAAAGCGGGAATCTCCGAAGGCGCCATATATCGTCATTTTTCTAGCAAGGAAGAGTTAGCCAAATCTCTTATGAAAGCTATTCATGAACGTTTGACGGAAATGATAATCGTCGCTCAGGAACATGAGGGCCTGGAAAACCAAATCAAATTTATCATCAACCATTATTGTCAAATTGCGGATGATGATTGGACCTTATTTCGCTATCATCTCTTACATTTATACCATTTTCCCAAATTATCTGATGATCCGGACAGGACGCCTCAGCGCGCTGCCGCAAAGCTATTAGAGACGGCCATGTCTCGGGGTGACATTCCCAAGGCTGATCCAGACTTGCTCGCGGCTATGTCCTTAGGGATTGTCGTGCAAACCGCTCAAGCCAAGAATTTTGGTTATATTGATGCGCCCTTATCGTCCTATATTGACATTTTCACCCGGGCTATTTTTGCGGTTTTTAGTTTTCTTGAGGCAAATTAAGATGAGATCGTTTCTGTTTAATATATTTTTTATAACGACCACTATTTTCTATGCTTTGGTTGCGGTGATTTTATCACTCTTTCCCGGTCGCACCCTGATGATGGGCTCTTTGCGGCGTTATACGCGGGTTATGGTTTGGGCCATGCGGGTTATCGCGGGCATTCAGGTCTCTGTGACAGGTCATGAGAATGTGCCTAAAAACGGGCCAGTTATTCTCGCGGCCAAACATCAAAGCTATGGTGACGGTATTGTTTTATTCTCGCAATTCTTTGATCTTTCTTTTGTCACGGGAGATCATTTGGAAAAATTTCTCTTTATCAAACGTATATTGGCGAAAATGAATGCCGTTGTGATTGATAGCTGCGGCGGGGTCGATCAACGTCGTAAAATGAAAGAAGTCTCGGCCATAGTCCGCGAGCAAGGACGTCGCATTTTGATTTATCCCGAAGGACATCTCTCGCAGATTGGAACGCATCACCGCTACCGTAAGGGTGTCTATCATCTCTATAAGGATTTTGATTGCCCTGTGATCCCTGTTGCGACTAACCTCGGACAACGCTGGAACCAAAGGGACTTTAAAAAATATCCTGGACCAGCCAAGTTGGAATTTTTAGAACCGATCCAGCCGGGCATGAAAAAGGATGAATTTATGGCCTTGCTGCAAGATCGCATTGAAACTCGCTCGATCGAATTATTAGACCGAAATAATTTGGGCGCTCTTAAACTAGAGGATATTGGCAAATTATCCGAGAATAAGTCGGCACGACAGGCACGTATAAAACGTGACACTGAAAGCCCCGCATCATGAGTGCGAAACTTGCCGGAAAGCTGTTCTTTCAGCGCCGCTTCGCGCCATTATTTGTTTTAATGCAAACGGGGACTTTTAACGATAATGCCCTTAAAAACGCGCTTATAGCCCTTATAACATTTGGGGGAGTTGCGTTTCTCTCAGATTTACCATCGGCGATACGCGTCCCTGTTGCCGCCATGATTTATACGGGCCCTTTTCTTTTAATATGTGCAATTGCCGGACAGATCGCGGATAAAATTGATCGCGGGGATGTATTCAGATGGATCAAACGCGCAGAAATTATAATAATGTTGATCGCCGCCATCGGTTTTCTGATGTCCAATATCTGGATACTGGCTTTCTCCTTGGCCCTAATGGGCGCGCAATCAGCGTTTATTTCACCCACAAAAAACGCGGTTTTACCCCAATGGTTAACCAATAAGGAACTTATCACAGGAAATGCCATTCTTAACGGGTTTGTATTTGTTTTTATCCTCGTTGGGCAGGTCGTTGGAACATTATTGGTATTAAAGGTTGGCGGCCCAAAAATTGTTGCTGCCATATTATTTCTATTAGCCATTATTGGCTGGATAGCATCCGAATATTGCCCACCCGCACCAACTGACAAACCTGATTTGAAGATAAATTATGAACCGGTCACCGCCACATGGAATGTGCTTAAGATCGCTTTTGATGCGCCCGATGTATTGCGGCCTCTTTTAGGGATTGCTTGGTTCTATGGATTATCGACCGTTTTTATTACCACTTTTCCTGATCTGGTCGCGAGCGATATGAGGTATGACGCTAATGTACTCATTGTAATCCTTGTGCTTTCGACCATCGCCATTCTCGTAGGGTCTATGATTACTATGTTAATTGGGGATTGGAAAATATGGCGTGCAGAAGCTGTGGGTCTCTCAACTATAGGCATAACGGGCGTCACTATTTTTACGCTAATTCTAAGCTATATGGAATTTCCCAAATTTGCCGGACCCGCTGACACTCTCGGCACAGTGAGCGATTTCTTTGCCAATCCCAAGACCAAAATATTTCTAGCCTTCTTATTTCTCGCATCGGCTTGCAACGCCTTATTTGTTGTTCCTTTGCAGGCCATGGCTCAAAGACGGTCCGATCCCGCTATTAGAGCTAGATTGATGAGTGCTGGGGCCGTGTTGCTCAATCTGTTTGTCAATCTTGCAACCTTTGGACTCATTGCTTTAGCGGCGAGAGAATTGCCGCCCAAAACGCCCTTTCTTATGGTGGTGATTATCAGTGCCCTCGTCGCCATTTATGCGATGTGGCGTAGCTGGCACCCTGTTAATCGCATCACTTTTATGGATAATTAGACATGAGAGGCTATTTCGCGCTTGGCGTTGAAGGTATTTCAAAAGCCCATAATCTCGGAGCCGTTTTACGCACGTCTCATGCGTTTGGCGCAAGTTTCGCATTTACAATCGGCGCAACCCACAAAGCTTTAGAGGTTCGTAAAACCGACACATCTCGGTCTTTTGATCATCTTCCCTTTTATGAATGGGACAGCCTTGACGATTTATTTTTACCTAAGGGGTGTCAGATTGTCGGCGTGGAACTCACTGACGACTCTGTTGACCTACCGAGTTTTCGCCATCCGACGAATGCGGCCTATATTTTGGGGCCCGAAAAAGGGTCTTTGTCTCCGGAGCTACAAGCACGCTGTGATCATTTGGTGAAAATTCCAACCAAATTTTGTATCAATGTCAGTTTAGCAGCGGCTCTCACGCTTTATGATCGCTCTATCTCAATGGGAGGGTTTCCAGATCGTCCCCTACGTCCTGGCGGGCCAAAATTAGGCGACGTCACATCATGGAAGAAAGCCGTTCATGGCTCCCGCTGATAAAGGGTGCCAAACGCGTATGAAATTTATCTGATATTAACACACCTTTAAGAGGTTTGAGGCGCTATAGAAAAGATGTTCAAAGGATTTGTCATGAAAAAACTGGCACTTTTATCTGTTATAGCCGTTTTATGCCTACCATTCACTGCGCAGGCGCAAACCCCCAAGCTTGTTAGCAAACATGGCGACTGGGCGAGTTATGTGCGAACAGATGGCGGCGAAACAATTTGCTATGTCCTGACTGAACCTAAAAGCAAAAGCCCATCCGGAGTTAATCACGGCGATATTTATTTCATGGTCGCCAGTTGGAAATCAGGCGCGGCGTTTGAACAGCCTAGTTTCCTTGCAGGCTATAATCTTAAAGCCAACCTGCCCCCAAAAGCTATTATCGGCAAGAAAAGCTTCCCAATGTATGCGGCCGAGAATGAAGGGTTTATTGAAGAAAGCTCGCAAGAAAAAGCTTTAGTCAAAGCCATGCGAGCTGGCGCAACTATGCAGGTTCAAGCCATGTCACAGCGCGGAACGCCTGTCTCATATAGTTTTTCTCTTAAAGGTGTAACAGCAGCTCTTTCCAAAGCCAAAGCTAGCTGTGGCTAATTTGTTGGCGGCTCCGCCTCACCTGTGATAAAGGCCCGCCCATAATGGCGACGACCCTCATATCAGACACCCCTAAAAGCGCGGATGAGTTTATTCGCTTGCCGGGATTATCACGCGCTGAAATTTCTCAACATCTGGACGATTTAGGCATTGCGCCTAAGAAATTGCGCATGCGGACCAATCAGATTTTCCAATGGGTCTATAATTTTGGGGTCACAGATTGGGAGGATATGACCAATATCGGCAAGCCTCTTCGCGATAAACTAGCAAACCGTTTTTCGCTTGAGCGCCCGGAGATTGTCGAGCGTCAAATCAGTGTCGATGGGACACGCAAATATCTCACACGTATGGCACCTGGTATCGAAGTTGAAAGCGTCTTTATCCCGGATGTCTCAAAAACAGGGGCCCTATGTGTATCCTCTCAAGTCGGGTGTACACTTACTTGCAAATTTTGCCATACTGGAACGCAAAGATTGGTCCGTAATTTAACGGCTCAGGAAATCGTTCTGCAGATCATGATGGCGAGAGATGACTTGGGCGAATGGCCAACCACGTTTGAAAATCGCAAACTCACCAATATCGTTTTTATGGGCATGGGAGAGCCGCTCTATAATACCGATAATGTGGCCGATGCGATCGACATTATGTCCGATGAAGCCGGCTTGTCGATTGGGCGTCGTCGGGTGACGGTCTCTACGTCGGGCGTTGTCCCGGACATTCCGATTATTGGCGAGCGCAGCCACGCTATGCTGGCTATTTCACTTCATGCCGCCAATGATGAATTGCGTGAACAGATCATGCCGATTAATCGAAAGTATCCGTTGAAAGACCTCATGCAAGCATGTCGCAATTATCCGGGCCTGTCGAATGCGAGACGTATTACATTTGAATATGTGATGCTTAAAGGCGTGAATGATAGCCCTAAACACGCCCGTGAATTGATAAATCTCCTCAGAGGCATTCCTGCCAAAGTCAATCTTATCCCGTTTAATCCCTGGCCAGGCTCTCCTTATGAATGCTCCGATTGGGAAACGATTGAACAATTTGGAACGATGATAAATAAAGCGGGCTATGCCGCCCCTATTCGGACGCCTCGAGGGCGTGATATTCTGGCAGCTTGCGGGCAACTTAAGTCAGAGAGCGAAAAACAACGGGCAAGCGAACGCCGCAAACGTGACGCAAGAGAAATGTCTTGACGCTTCGGGCGGCAACCTTAATTAAGCTGGAAATCGACAAAAGGTGTCTATGGAACCCGTTTTTAACAGTCTTGCCAATGGAGTTCCCGAATTAGCCAAATATCTGGCCGTGATCACCGTCATTTATCTTATTGGGGTTATTACTTATGTTAAGCTTACACCGCATAAGGAATTAGAACTTATTCAAAATGGCAATATGGCGGCCTCTGTTACCTTTTCCGCCCTTGTGATTAGTCTCGCTTTGCCTCTGATTGCTTGTCTCGTAAACCGTATTGGACTGATTGACGTGACCGTTTGGGGGACGTTTAGTTTGTTTTTACAACTATTTTTGTTTCGTCTTACCGACATTATTTTCAAAGGTATGCCGCAGCGGATTATTAATGACGAAGTGCCCGCAGCTCTCGTCTTAGCATCCTTTAAACTCGCTGGATCTCTCGCGCTCGCTGTGGCTATTATTGGCTGATGTGGCGCTATATTCCCGATTGGTTATTTTACGCCTTCATTGCCTTATTGCTTTATTTCAATGCGGCTCGAACCGCCAATAACATTTCGGCGCCCCAACCTCCTGCACCACCTGAGTTAGGGCCCTTACTTGCCTCCGAAAGTCCGCGCGACCCTTTGGTCATCGTTGATCTCACCCCGCCTCAATCTGGAATCGGAACCGCGTTTGCAATTAATGAAACAGGTCAATGGCTAACCGCACGTCACGTTGTCGATGGATGTGATGAGGTGGCGCTTCGCTTGGGCGTCGCTAGGGCTATAAAGGCCAAGACGGATATTCAGACAGAATCCGATATGGCTATAATCAAAACTGATTGGTTTCGCGAGCCTTTAGCCACAGATATTTTTTCAACACGTCAAATTGGTGAGCGTGGATATTTTTTTGGGTTTCCCCAAGGCAAACCGGGTGAGGCTGTAGGCGCTTTAATGGGACGACACCGTATGATGACGCGCGGGCGCTATAAAAATGAAGAAGCCATTTTCGCGTGGACTGAATTAGGGCGTAGCAAAGGGTTAAACGGCTCACTTGGCGGATTATCAGGTGGCCCTGTCCTAGATGCCGACGGCGAAGTTGTCGGCGTTATCTCGGCGGAAAGCCCGCGCCGGGGCCGAATTTACTCTGTTGCGCCAAGTCATTTGCAAAAAGTTATCAACACAGATGTTAAAACTGAAACAGATAATATTGAAATAGATAGCTACGGGCGAGTGGCGGATCGATATCGCCGGTCCAGACGTATTGCCCAGGTAATGTGTATCGTGGAATAAGTCATTCATGATCAATCGATTTATGATGAAATTGCTGGTTTTAGCTATTTTGGTATTAGCGAGCATATTCTTGTCCAACAAATATGTGCCCAGCCAACATCTGTTTTGGAAAAAAATCAATATAGACGCGCCTCTAGGTCTGGCGACAAAAACTCAACTTTTTCGTTTAGCTTTATCTCCTTCAGAAAGCTGTATGAATTTGGCAGACAATGCTACCCGTTTCATCTCATCATCTGCGGATCCCCAAAATAATCATGACGTGTGCGGGTGGACGGTGGCGCGACATGTGAGCGGTAGCGAAGATACCCGTCTTTTAGGTGCAACGACAATGCAATGCCCGTTATCTATGGGTGTGCATGTATGGATCAAAGAGCTCTCTAAAATTGCGAAAGATGAAATCGGGTCAGAGCTGAAACTTATTCATCATTTTGGCAGCTATTCCTGTCGGCGCCAAAATGGAAATAATTCAGGCGCATGGAGTGAACACGCCTTTGCCAATGCTTGGGATATATCAGCCTTTGAATTTGAAGATGGCCGGATCATCTCTATCCTTAAACATTGGGATGGAGGGACACAGGTCGAACAACGCTTTTTGCGCCGCTCAAGAGACACGGCTTGCAAAATTTTTCGCGTTACATTAAGTCCTGATTATAACATCGCGCATAAAGACCATTTTCATATAGACATGGGGCCACACAAAAGCTGTCGATAGGGGGACGCTATATGCACATAATTTTAGGTTTGTTAGCGACCGCCGCCGCGATTATTTACTATCTAACACAAATTTCGAAAGGCGCCGGACATGTCGTCGATGCCGCTAATGAACTTAGCAACATGCCAAGAAAACTCCGTTATAGGAAAAAAGCTGGTAAGCGCGGGCTGGATTTGGTCGAAACGCCCGTAGAAGCGGCAACCGTCTTAATGATTTCAATTGCGCGCCTTGATAAATTAGGGCGGGTCTCAGATGAGCAAGCCAGAACCATAGCAAATGAGCTGGTGGATCATATGCAGTTAGATCGTAGTTATGCAGATGACCTGATTATCAATATGCGAAGCCTATCCCGATATTTAACACAGCCTGAATCGACACTTTTCCCTATGGTGAGCGTACTGCAAGGAGCTATCTCTAAAGAAGATGCACTGGGCTTAGCTGAGATGATGACGCGCGTCGCAAATGTGGACGGACATATAAACAGCGGACAAGAAGACGTCATCCGCCGTTTTAAAGATCGGATGGGTCTTCTAGGTTAACTCCATCGCTGCCATTTTAGGATCAATGGCATATATTGATATATCACTGACGCTTGAATATCCAATACGGGGTTGGTTGGCCAGCTAGATGAAAGCCCGCCCGTTATTTCTGTCTGAGAATTGTTTTTATAAAGATAAAGACATGCCCCTGTAGCTCCTATATCTGACGTTGTGCCCGATCCGCGGGCATAGAAATGTTGACTTCCCGGTGACAGAATTCTCATATATCGAAATTGCCCCGAGGCGCCATTGGTTCCGATGGCTGTTGCATACCAGCCGGGATCAATAAGTAATGGTGTTTGGAGATCGAAAAATTTGTGACCCGCCTCATCAGAAGGAGCCGTTCCAAAATCTAAAATATTGTCGCCAATGTTCCAGTGATCACCTTCGGCTTCACCCAACTTATACAGACCGGCTCTCAATACTGATCCTGCTGTAGTACTTGCTGTATATTGTGCGGCAAAGGCTCCCGTAATAACAGTGGGTCTATCCACATAAACAGGGTTAAAATACATCCTGTTTTGAATAAGCGTAAAATTAGATCGTGCGTTGCAAACTGCCAATAAATTAGGAATCCCATAAACTTCATCCGGTCCGCCGCTAGAGGTGACTATAGATGTTAATAGCTCCGGATGGGTCCCATGAGGGAAGGACACGGCGCCGCTCGCATGATCAATTATGAGCGCTTCTTTGAAGGTTTGCCCGTTGTCACTCACTTTCACGTGAAGGTCATTATCCCCAGTAAGACCAATTTCGGCCTGTCCTTGGTAATGTGTTTGTAGCAGCAGACTGGCTGTGTCTGTCTCCGTGGCCTTATTGACTTTCACTTGATGGCCATTGCCAACATGGTCAAACAGGCTGGCGGGGCTTTTAACGGCCAAACGATTAATTTCGTCTGCCGTTGCATTCACACCGATCTTATCTACGGGGTTAAGGTTTGGCTCTAAAGACTGCCATTCAGAGCCCATATATACATATAGTTTCTGCTGATCTTCCACAAAGGCTCGCCACCCCGCTTCAGGTTTATAGAATGTCCAAGCGCCATCCTGAAAGGCCGCGAGGTGATGGTCTTTTCCGGCAAAATTTCCGCTGGCATCATTGTTAATGAGATAACGCTCACCATTGTGCGGTGAGCTTGGGTCTGACGTAACAATATCCTTGACCGAGAGTTGAACTAAGGCATCTAATTGCCGGATCGCTTCATTGTGAGTGACATGTTTTTGAGCTTGTCCGGGCGCTATATAGGGTAATTTGAGATTAGGCGTGTTTTGGTCCATGTGATCCTCTTAAAATTTTTTACCAAGGATATGGGCAAACTGCTCATCTAGGATCAGAAAATGACGAACTGTGTCTTTTCCATAAGTTAACTGGAGATTTCTCTTGGATTAAGCGCTTTGAAACCAAATTTTGCTAAACGCTTTTAAAAAAATCGTGGGATGAAATGTCTGTCACCGTTAAAACAATAAAACCAGTGGAACTGAGCCGTGTTGAACGGGAAACATGGGTAAAGTTGCGTTCGAGCAATCCCGCTCTTTATTCTCCTTATTTTCATCCTAGCTATACTGAGCTCGTTGGAACGCTCAAAGACGATGCCTATGTGGCCGTCATCAGCCGGAATGGCACGCCTGTCAGCTTTTTTCCTTTTCAAGGCCCCAGGCCTGGTAAGAGCGGGTTTGCCAGACCCATTGGGGCTCCGATGACCGATTATCACGGCTTTATTGAAGCTCCAGGTAGTGGGCTTGATCATCTGTCACTTCTTAAAGATATCGGCATAGGCGCCTTCCACTTTAGCGCTCTTACGGGTCCGCTTTCTGAGAGCCATGGCGTGCTTGATTCCGGCGTCATGATGGATATTTCCAAAGGCTTGGACGCTTGGCGCAATGAAAGAGATTCCAGTTATCGGCGACATCTCAAAAGTAATCGTCGTCGTATTCGTAAGGCAGAGGAAGAATTTGGACCACGCCGTTTTGCTTTCAAAAGCCATGATCAGAACATATTTAATGACCTGATCAACTGGAAACGCGAAAAATTTTACACCACGGGGAAATATGATGTGTTGTCGGTCGATTGGACAATGCAACTTCTAGAACAACTTTGGCAAAGTGAAGACGAACTTCGCTGTGACATGCATGCTCTCTATTTTGGCGAAAAACTCGCCGCGATTGATCTAGGTTTAACAGACGGAGATGTCTTTCATAGCTGGATCGTGGCATATGATAGCGATCTACATAGTTTATGTCCGGGCATACAGCTACTTGAAGGGCTTATCGATGAAGCGCCGGATCTAGGGTATAGCAAGATTGACCTTGGTGCCGGGCTTAACGGATATAAACGTCATTACGGCACAGAAAATGTGCAAGTCGGCTCAGGCTTTATTGCCGTTAAAGGCCCGGCAGCCGCACTTAGCCAGCTCTATGGCCATGCGGAAGAATTTGGCAAGAAAAGCCTTAAAGATGCGCCTGGTAAATTACGTCGACGTTATAGTCAGATAGCGGCCTGTGATAATAGCTTCTCTGGCCGAGCCAAAGCGATGATTAACGCCGTAAAAACATCGCAAAAATAAACCCCGCAAAGCGGGGCTATTCCGTTACCAAATTTTGACCCGTTTCTCAGGTGGAATATACATGGGATCATCTTCCGTAATTCCGAAGGCGTCATACCATTGATCGATATTTCTCACGATACCGTTGGCGCGAAACTCGCCGGGGCTGTGAGGTCCATTTTTTATTTGAGAGGATAGAGCTGCATCCTTGTAAAGACTTGCCCATATCTGAGCCCAGGAAAGAAAGAAACGCTGATCCCCCGTAAATCCGTCAATCACAGGGGCCTCTTTTCCGCCAAGTGAGCGTTTATAGGCCGCATAGGCCATGGTCACACCCGTGAGATCGCCAATGTTTTCACCTAAGCCCAGATCGCCGTTTAAGAACTCACCGGGCAGGGGCTCAAAAGCACTATATTGCGCCGATAAGGCGGCCGCGCGAGCTTTGTAGTTTTCGGCATCTTCTTCCGTCCACCAATCGCGTTGCACACCGTCACCATCTGACTTGCGGCCTTGATCATCAAAGCCGTGACCCATTTCGTGTCCAATTACGGCACCGATACCACCATAGTTAACCGCAGGATCTGCATTAGGGTCAAAGAAAGGGGCATCAAGGATAGCGGCAGGAAATACGATCTCGTTTAAAAATGAATTATAATAGGCATTTACCGTTTGTGGCGTCATACCCCATTCTTCCCGATCAATCGGTTTGCCGAGCTGATCAATACTATCTTTCCATTGCCACGCCCGGACACTTTGTGCCGTTCCGATCAAGTCATCGCGATCAACGGTTAAGCCCTTATAGGTTTCCCAACGATCCGGGTAACCAATCTTGGGATTAAATTTGGCGAGCTTATATTGAGCCTGTTCTTGGGTGGCGTCATCCATCCATTCCAAATTATCAATACCGTCTTTGAAGGTTACCCGCAGATTTTCGACTAGCTCGGTCATTTGGGATTTACTGGACGGCGGAAAATATTCTTTGACATAAACCTTACCGACAACTTCACCTAATGAACCGCCAATCGCCGAGACACCACGTTTCCACCGAGGCCTTTGTTCGTCTTGCCCGCGGAGTGTCTTACCGTAAAAATCAAACCCGATATTATCTATACGTTCGGGCAGGTAGGCAGAATGACCTCCGATGAGCGACACAGTGAGATAGTCTTTTAAAACTTCGACATCTGTTTTCGCGAAAACTGCTGCCGCATTTTGGATGGCGCTCTTCTCACGTATAACAAAAGTCTCCTGACCGCCCAGTCCGACATCTTCAAGGACCTGCTCCCAAGGCATACCTGGTGCAAACTCTTTAAGTTCGCTAAGGCTCATTTTATTGTATAGGAGCTCTCTTTGTCTTTGCTGGACCCGGTCCCAATGTCCTTCCGCTAGGGCCGTTTCAAAGGATAAGACACCGTCCGCACTCGCCGCCGGATCATTAACACCAGCCTCAGTTAAAATAGCGGTTAGATAGTCTCTAAAGCCGGCAAGGATGGTTTGGCCTTTTTCGCTATCGTCAAAATAATAGTCACGGTTTGGTAAGTTCAGACCACTTTGGGACCAATAGACAATATAGTTTTCGTTATCTTTCGCATCTATATAAACGAAGGGGCTAACCGGACTATCAAGCCCTAAATATATATCTGACATCAACGCTGTGATATCAGCATGAGTTTTTGCCGCCCGAATACGGTCAAGGGCTGGCTTTAAAGGGGATAAGCCTTTTTCCTCAATCGTTTTTATATCGAGGTAGGCGTTATAATAATCCCCAATACGTTTCTCATCTGCGGTGGGATTGTCTTTGGCGGCGGCCCCTTCGATTATTTTACGCACACGCTTTTCGGCGCGGTCTCGCAAAATACTGAAGCTGCCATATCGAGAACGATCAGACGGAATCTCTGTATTGGCGAGCCATGTTCCGTTGACAAATTCATAAAAATTATCTCCCGGACTAACGGAGTTGTCCATATGATCTAAGGCAACTCCAAAGCTTCCTAAAACGGGCGCTGTGTTCACCACTTTATCTGGTGCCGGTGGATTAACATCTGCAGAAATATTCGAGTTATCTTGTGAACACGCAACAAATCCCAAGACGAGTAAACTCGGTAATAATAATTTTCTAAGCTTCATTATGCTTCCCTTTTTTTATAATTTATTCGGCTGGTTGTGGCGTCGTTCCTGATGTGTGACTATCGGACATAAGATCATCAGCCTCCATCGTTTCGAGCGCTAGAGCTACATTGGGGTCATATGTTGATCCCAGACCTGGTTGTTTTTCCCCGCGCCATAAGCCGCGAAAAAAGCGGGTGATATCCACGCCTATGCAATACATAGCTGGCACCAACATTAGTGTGAGGAAGAAGTCAAATAAGACTCCATATGCCAAAGCAACGACCATCGGTTTTAAAAATTCAGCTTGCGTAGAGGTTTCAAATAATATCGGAGTGATACCGATAAAGGTCGTGACGGATGTGAGTAAGATGGGGCGAAAGCGAGATACACTGGCATCCAGCATAGCTTGATAGGCACCAACACCTCTGTCTCGTAATCGATTGACATAATCTATCAGAACGAGATTGTCGTTCACCGCCACACCAGAAGCTGCAAAGAATCCAAAAATTGACATCATACCAAAGGGCACATCCGTCACCATATTACCAAATATCATTCCAACTAAGGCAAACGGGATGGCGATCATTATCAACAATGGCTGGGCATAAGACTTAAAGGCAATGGCTAGCAGCCCATACATCATGAAAAATATTGCAAAGGTTGATAGCGTTAGTTCTCGTAGCAATGTGCGCTGGGCATCATCGTCACCAATTAAGATGCGTGTCACGCGGGGGTGACGTTTTTCCCATTCGGGGATAACCACGTCATTCATTTCTTTACGTAGATTAGCAACGGCATCCTTTTCTCCTTGAACGCGCGCCCCGACAAATTCCATGCGTTTGCGATCACGCCGTCTTATTTGGCTTATGCCATCATTGAAGGATACATCCGCCACAGAATATAGGGGAACTTCTACGCCATTCGCGCCACGTATACGCAGGTTTTTGAGGCTCTCAATGGATTCACGAGCGGCTTCTGGATAACGTAACATTACCCTTACGTCTTCGCCATTGCGTGGCAACCTTTGAACTTCGAGTCCAAAAAAGGCTTCACGAACCTGCCGCGTTACGCTTGCCAAATTTATCCCGAGGGTTTCCGCTCCCGGTTTTAATGTGAATTGAAATTCTTTGGCAGAACTCTCAAGGCTATCAAAGGTTCGTCTTACACTGCTGAAACTATCCAGCTCACTTTTGAGGTCCAAAATTGCTAGTTCTAGCGCGTCCGGGTCTGCAGAAGCCACGCCGTAGTTCACACCTCTTCCATTCGTCGGCGGTCCCTCAGTTGTACCAAAGGTTACCCGAAAGGCATCGGGGATTGGGCCTACATATTCTTCTAACTTATCAGCAATA
This sequence comes from uncultured Caulobacterales bacterium, assembly GCA_964587545.1. Taxonomy (GTDB): domain Bacteria; phylum Pseudomonadota; class Alphaproteobacteria; order Caulobacterales; family Maricaulaceae; genus JACOMS01. The sequence continues at coordinate 28,124 of CAZPLJ010000025.1, forward strand.
TCCTGGGTGGATGTGTTTCGACGCTTATTACCCGTGAGCAAACCTAAAAAACCGTCAACACTACGGCGATTAGTAACTGTACCATAATTTGTAATGACTTCTCCCTCTATGCCAAAATCCTGTTCAGAGTTTGTGTTCAATAAGTCTATACCTTGATCCACCTGGGCTCTAACTTGTTCGCGACGTTCAAAAGTTGTGCCCTCGGGAAAACGGGCCGTAAAACTAATGATATCCCCTTCAACTTCCGGGAAAAACGCTTTGGGAGCTATTCCGGCTTGTAAAAGTGCTATTGCCATCACGAATAAGCCAATAAAAACAGACACTGTTATATAACGAAATTGCATCAGGGTGGCGACTAAAGGCCGGAAGAACGTTTTTGCAAAATGAATAAGGGCATTGGCTATTCTGTTTTGAAAACGCAGTAGCGGTCCAAGTTTTTCTTCTTCGATTTGCCTGAGATGACGTAAATGTGACGGAAGAATAAAGAAGGCTTCAATCAACGAAAAGACAAGTACAGCTATCACAACCAAGCTAATCTGTTCTGATATGACTCTTAACGGTCCTGATATAAGCATGAAGGGGACGAACATTAAAATCGTTGTAATGACGGCAAAAAATACAGGTTTCACAACCATGTTGGCCCCGGCTATCGCGCCTTGTTCACCAACAATTCCATTTTCATTGTGAAAGTGAATAGATTCGCCAACGACGATCGCGTCATCCACGACAATACCAATCACCAGCAAAAAGGCAAAAAGCGAAATCATGTTGAGGGTTATTCCCAGATAAGGCGCTACCGCGATTGCCCCCATAAACGCCGCCGCGATACCAACGGTCACCCACATGGCGACCGAGGGTCGTAAAAACAAAACCAGAATGACTAAAACCAGGACCATTCCCGATAAGGCGTTGGACCCAATGAGGGACATCCGACTGTCAAACATGGTAGAGCCGTCAAACCAAATATCAAAGGTTAACTCCGACGGAAGAGTTTCGTTAATGTCTTTTTCAAATTGACGCAAAGCCTTGCCTGCATTGGTTACATTCATAACGTCTGGAGAGGAAACCTGAAATACCGCTGCCGGTTGACCTTTATAGGTCGCAGCAAATTTATCATTTTCGAAACGATCTATGACTGTCGCAACATCTCCAACCCGAATAGTTCCGCCCGCGGATGTTTGCCGAACGATAATATTTTCAAAATCCGAAGCAGAGTTAGCGAGTGAACGCGCCCGCAATTGTAAATTGCCACCCGTGGTTTCAACGGTTCCGGCGGATAAATTCACAGAAGATGCGGAAATTGCCTGACCAACTTGAGAAAAGGTAAGATTATAGCGTCTCAGTGCCTCTTCGGATATTTCGATCGTAACTTGTTCAGCGATTTTGGATATTTGACGCGTGAGCTGTAAGCCCTGTTGTTCTGTGATTTTGAGACGGAGATCGTTTGCAGCTCGTTGTAAAGCAAGACGATCAAGGTCGCCATAAAGAGCCATAAACATCATATCGACTTCTGCATCCCAGCGGGTCACTTCTGGGCGAAATGCGTCAGGGGGTAGATTACGTATTGTGTCTACACGTGTCTTTACCTCATCGAGGAGCTTTTCGTAATCAGCTTGTAGCTTGGTTGTAATGTTAACATTGCCGCTGCCCTCGCGGGCATTTGACTCCACAAAGTCAATTCCGTCCAGTCCATCGACGGCCTCTTCAATACGCACCAGTAATTGCTCTTCCACGTCACGAGGTGATGCACCCTGCCAAGTCACTGATACGGTAATGCCATTTAATGTGGGTTGCGGAATAAATTCCCGTTCCAAAGAAAAATATCCAATAACGCCCACGACGAACATGGCGACCATCATCAAATTGGCGGCAACGGGGTTTTTTATAAACCAGCTTATTATCGATCGCATAATAATCTCTGTCTTAGTGGGCCGCTATTTATTGCTTTTTGCTTTGTTAGGCGAGTCCCCAGATTTCACATTTTGTTGAGCTGCTTCTTTTTCCTTAAGCCATTTCGGCTTGGGCGGATCAATCAAAACGGTTTTTGTATCCTTAATGTCGAGAACTTTTAGAGGCCCTTCTGCGCGTGAATCCTCCATCGGAGATAGAATAACGATTTCTCCGTCTGACACACCAGCCGTTACATATGCCAAGTCCTGCGTCGTGTTTAAAACAGTCGCAAACCTGATATCTGCTGAGCCATCCTTTTTGGCAACATAAACTTTGTTTTCCGGTCGCAAGCCATCCCGGGGCAATACCACAATATTATCAAAGCTTTTTCCGGCAACCTCAGCATCGACAAAGAGCCCGGGCGCCAGTGGCACGCCATTATCAGACACGCCTTTGCCATAAGGATCAAAAACTTCTGCTATCGCAAATAAAGCTCGGGTTTGAGTATCATAAGTACTATCGGTTCGCATGATTTTGCCCGACCAAATTTGTGGTTGTCCGGCAATCACGGCTTTAAACCTCACATCCGGTGCGGATGCTCGATCGGTTGCGATGAAGGCGATCGGTAAATTCATTTTTGAGAGATCGTCATCGGTAAATGGTAGTCTCACCTCGACGATGTTTGTTGAAAAAATTCGTCCAAGACGTGATCCTGGTGACACGAATTGGCCAATATCCGTTAATTTCGTTCTCACCCGACCTGTGAAAGGGGCTTTGACGGACGTTCGAGCGAGTTGAATTTTGGCATTGCTAAGGTCCGCTTCTGCCGATTGAAGACCCGCCTTGGCTTCAGCCATTTGTGGTTTTCGTAATGTGAGGTCTGATGGCGGTCTGCCGCCGCCTAGCTCTTCCCAGTCCTGACGGGCAATTTCACTTTCGGCTTCTTCTCTAACTAAGGCTTGTTTTGCCCGAGCCACACCGGCTTCGGCACGAATGACAGCAACTTCAAAATCCGACTTGTCAATCTGATAGAGAGTTTCGCCCTTGCGAATAACCCCACCTTCAACGAAAGTGGGTGCTACATAGGTGATTTTACCCGCGACCTCCGGGACCAAATCTATTTCGGTCTGCGGGCGGGCTTCGCCTTGTGTGTTGACGACAAGCTGAACCGTGTCTTGATAAGCAAATTCACCCATGACCGCGAGCGGATTAAAGGGGCGACGTTTTTCTTGGGGTTTTTTATTCAAATGTATGATAAGAGCTGTCACAGCCACAAAAGCCAGAATGATCGCAATCGGAATAAAAATTATAAGAAATTTCCGAACAAACCCAGATTTGGCTGAAGAATTATCGGTAATATTATGTCCTACTGTTTTAGCCATGGCTAAATACCTCTACTTGCCAATTGCAATGCCTGGTCCGTTTCATTTCCGCCACCTAGAGCCAAATGCAAACGTACGCGATTAGCCAGACGTTCCTTGCGTGCCCTGATTAATTGGCTTTCTGCTGAAATTCGACGGCTTTGCGCATCCAGTAATTGCAAAATTGTGGCGAGGCCTTCTGAATATCGTGATTCTAATCGTTCTTCGGCTTTATTGGCCTCGTCAAGGGAAATCCGCAATGCGGCCTCTTGCTGTTCAAGATGTGTCTCTGCATCCAGAGCATTTTCGACTTCCAAATAGGCCGTCAAAACCGTGGACGCGTAATTTTCTAAAAGTTGTCTTAGGATATATTCCTGTTGTTCGATATCGGCTTGTAATCGCCCCCCTTGGAAAATGGGCTGCGTTAAATTTCCCAAAATATTGGCCACGAGCGAGTCGAAATCAAAAATATTTGTCAGGGCGTTTGCATTACTGTTCAGTCCACTTGAAAAATCGAGCCGCGGTAAAAGGTTTTTACGGGCTATATCAATATCAAATCCGGCCGCCATCATGCGTCTTTCTGCGGCTAGTAAATCCGGGCGTTTTCGTAAAATATAAGCCTGGTCGCCTGCGCCGCTAAGCGATGGCAGAACAGGCAGATCGGTAGGACTTTCCAAGGCATCCGCCGGATATCGACGTAATAAAATTTCCAGGGCCCGCGCCGTTGCTGCCGTCACTTGTTGGCGGGAGGCCAGGGTGGCTTCTGCGGCTGCCAAGGAGGACCGCGCGAGCCTGACATCACTTGAGCCCGTGACACCGCCTTCAAAGCGTCGTGTAGTTAAACGTAATGCGCGTTCGAGTGTCTCAACATCACGTTCTGCAAGCTCCGTTAAAAGCCGTGCCTCAATGAGATTGAACCAGGATTGCGCAACTTGTCCGGCTATGGCCAGACGCACGCCGGCATAATCAGCCAAGCTTGCTCGCGAGGTTAGCTCGCTTGACGAAATTTGATCTTTAATTCGACCCCATATGTCGGCTTCCCAACTTGCACTCACGCCATAGCCGAACCCTGAATTGTCATTGATAAAATCATTTCCAAATTCTTGTCGAGAGGCGTCCGCATTTGCCGATACCCTTGGACGTAGGTCCGATTGCGATATTTTTAAACGCGTTAAAGCGGCTTGATAGCTTGCAGCCGCGGCTGCAATATCAGTGTTGGCATTTAAGGCTTCAGCCACAAGTGCGCTTAGCGTCTCATCGGAAAATGAACCTACCCAGTCGGTTGTTGGAAAATCCGCCGGCGCATTTTCGACCCATTTTTGGGCAGGCAAAATCGTGACAGGTGCCGTTACGACAGTCGGTTCAGGCTTGATATCTATCCGAGTCATATCAATGCCCAAGGTTTTACAACCACACAGAAATATGATGCCGCTTGTCGTTAACAACCACAACCGCATGCTACGCTCCTTTGATTGAACCTGTAATTGTCCGCTTTAATTGAGTCAAACAATATTTATCGAAAAACAATAAATTTAAATCAGAAAATTGATTAAGTTATGGTCATGAAATTTTTATGAAAAAATAATGTGCGCATAGCTTTTTGTTCTTTTTATACGTAAAGCTTTGTTCGCCATGAGCCTACGAGATATAATTGTTATCTGTGTTATTATTCTTCTCGGAATAACGGGGCTGATATTTGCAACGGATTTACCCTCAAGTCTTGGCTTTATCGCCTTATTTTTTATGTCGGGCGCCATAGCGCTTTACGGAAGGCTTTCTAAACCGAAGCCTACGCAAAAGCCGATACCGCCTGATGTTTCTTTACAAGAGCAAGCCCGCTTGGCCGACGGAATTCCGGAGGCGATCATTATCTTAAACCGCCAAGAAAAAATCATATATGCCAATCAAGCCGCAAAAAGGCTATTTGTGTTTAAAGACGATCGCCCAGCCTTGTCGGCTCTTATCCAAAATAACGATGTCAGGCAGTTGGTCCAAGACACATTAGCGGGTAATAATCCGGAATCTGTCACCTATCATAGGCGCTCACCCGTTGAGCGTCATATTCGGGTGATGGGATCCGCTATATACAGTTCCCAAACATCGCAAAAGGTTAAGCGGGCTATTATTGTTTTTTATGACATCACAGATCTTGTTAGAGTGAATACAATGCGGGCGGATTTTTTGGCTAATGCCTCTCATGAGCTTAAAACCCCGGTGGCGTCCTTACTGGGATATATTGAAACGCTGCGCGGACATGCCAAGGACGACCCGGAAGCCCAGGAAATGTTTTTGGGTATTATGCAGCAGCAGGCCGAGCGTATGCAGCGGCTTATCGATGATTTATTATCTCTTCGCCGTATTGAAATCGCTGAACATCTTGTTCCAACCGAGACGGCAGATCTTTATTTGGCGACCCGCGCAGCAACCGAAGCGATACGTCCCCTAAGCCAGAATGAAAATGTGAGGGTTAAGTATCAGGGACCTGAAGAAGTTCTGGTCTTAGGTATTCAAGACGAGTTGGTTCAACTCATTCTCAATTTGTTGGATAATGCGGTCGCTATCACCGCCAAAAAAGACATCGTGACTGTCAACTGTAAAATTGTGAGCCACATATCCGATATGGATATTTGGTCGAAGGATCCGAATTTTGCGGACGCTCATAGACGTGAAATTGTTCCGCTTACAAACATGGATAAGGGATATGCGGTTCTAAAAGTCAGTGATCGTGGCCCCGGTTTTCCTCACGAACATTTACACCGTGTTGGTGAGCGTTTTTATAAAATTAGCGGCATTAAAACCGGTCATAAACGCGGCACAGGGCTCGGACTGGCCATTGTTAAACATATTATGCGTCGACATAGAGGCGGGCTGTTTATTGAAACCAAAGAAAATATAGGAACAGAATTTACTGTCGCGCTTCCGTTAAGCGAGCAACATCTTTGATGGTTAGAAAACGGGCGCGCGGGATGCCAACCTGACGCCTAAGTCTTGGTGTGCAGCGAAGGATTTCGGCGATTGAATCGCGGGGGTCTCTGTATTAAGACTGTGTTAAAGTAGCCTAGTTTAGGAAAGCCTCATGAAAACTTTATATTCGGCTCTATTGCTTTCGACCTGTGGCGTTTTTCTGACATCTTGCGGCGGCGGCGGTAGCAGTCCAGCGCCGA
>CAZPLJ010000026.1:0-15292 GCA_964587545.1 uncultured Caulobacterales bacterium
TTCTTAAAAGAACGGGTGACTGCAATGTGATGATAGGAAATTACCACAGCTTTGGCGATTTAGGATTATTTTGTGAGGGTTTTAGTGTAGGACATTGAAATCAAACAGATATATAACTTCAATCACGATTTTAAATTAGGATCAGACAATTTAATTGGCAATTATCTCTTTCGTATACGGCGTAGACACATAGCTAATATATGTGGCAGCCATCGGGCGTTCGATACGTCGTTTAGTGGATACTCACCCAGTCATTAGCTATTCTTATTGCCAAAGAGTATTTTTTTAGTGCAATAAATAGTTTAGTCATTAATGTCCGTAGCCAATCTAGGACTTACCCATGACACCAAATATAAGAAAACTAATCACTTATGAGGAGGAAGTTCTCGTTGAAGGATTTAAAGAAACGCAAAAACCTTGGCGTTTATATGCTGTAGCAGCGGTGGTAGAGAACCCTTGGGCAGGACGTTTTGTCGAAAACTTAAAACCTGAAATTATGGCCTTCGGGCCAAAACTCGGGAGTTTGCTCACCCAAAGACTTATAGACTATGCGGGAGGCGGCGAGGTTATAGAAGCGTATGGAAAAGGCGCCGTTGTGGGCCTTGATGGTGAAATCGAACATGCGTCTGGCCTGATACACACTTTGCGCTTTGGCAATCACTTCCGCGAAGCCGTTGGTGCAAAGAGCTATCTCGCTTTTACCAATACACGTGGAGGCGCGAACGCCCCTATTATGATCCCGCTCATGGATAAAAATGATGCGGGGCGGCGTTCTCATTATTTAACTATTCAGTTCTCGGTATCGGATGCTCCGCGCGCAAATGAAGTTGTTATCGCGATCGGAGGCGCTTCAGGCGGGCGACCGCACCACAGAATTGGCGACAGATATCAAGATTTAAAAGACTTAGGCCATGATTTGGACAACCCCGCAGCGGTTTAAAACAAATAACGGTCTTGCCGTTTCAAAACTGGGTGTCGGCCCGGTGCTGATCTTACTACATGGTGTAGGCCTAAAAGCCGATGCTTGGAAACCATTGGCAGAACTATTGAAAATTGACTTTAATGTTCATGCCATTGACCTTCCTGGGCATGGCGATAGCCAAGGTTTGAATTTAGACACACCAAGATTGACGGATTACTCTGATCCAATCGTGACTTATATCAAAACGCTTGAAACGCCCGTATATTTAGCCGGACATTCTATGGGCGCTATGATCGCGCTAGACATAGCCATAAGGTTTCCAGATTTAATCAAAAGCGTTGTTGCATTAAATGCGATTTATCAACGCTCAGCTGAAGCCGCACATGCTGTGCAAGCGCGGGCGGCAAGCTTGAAAGACTTATCTCAAGCTGATCTCAATACTGACGCCACATTAAAACGCTGGTTTGGGGATAGTCCTTCGGGGGAAGGTTTAGAAGCGGCTCAATTCTGCAAGACATGGTTACATGAAACTTCAATAACGCAATATCAGCAAGCCTACGAGATATTCGCGCATCATGACGGCGCAACACAAAATCAACTTTCGCAACTAAATTTACCCGCGCTGTTTATTACAGGATCAGAAGAACCCAATTCAACACCGACAATGTCACATAAAATGGCGGAGCTGTCGCCTTTAGGTATAGCTAAAATTATTCCAGGCGCCGCTCATATGATGCCAATGACTCATGCGACGGATGTTGCTACTATTTTAACACATCACTTTAAGGGATAAGCTCATGGATTTCTCTCTATTTGCGCATATGGAAAGACTGACGCCAGAACAGCCGCATGGCGTTTTATATCAAGAGTTTTTAGACCTCTGCACCATGGCAGACGAAGGTGGGATGCGGGCTATTTGGACGGGCGAGCATCACGGCATGGAGTTTACTATCGCGCCCAACCCATTCATCACGATAACAGACCTTGCGCGCCATACGAAGAATGTACGTCTCGGTACCGGCACGATTGTTGCGCCTTTTTGGCATCCAATTAAACTCGCCGGCGAAGCTGCTATGACAGACCTCATTACGGGTGGACGCTTAGAACTTGGGATTGCCAGAGGGGCTTACTCTTATGAGTATGAACGCCTTTCTCCGGGACTTGAGCCGTGGGAAGCAGGCCAACGTATGCGCGAAACAACGCCTCTTTTGCGTAAACTATGGAGCGGTGATTGCGAACATAAAGGCGAATTTTATAGTTTTCCGTCCACCACCTCAGCTCCAAAACCCATGCAAGCTGATGGGCCGCCTATTTGGATAGCCGCGCGGAACCCTAATAGCCATGAGTTCGGCGTGCATAATGGTTTCAATATCCAAGTCACGCCACTTTGGAACGGCATTGAAGAGATTGAAGCCCTTATAGGCCGCTTTAATGATGCCTGCGAGAGCTTTTCAGGCCCACGCCCAAAATGCATGTTGTTGCACCATACCTATGTTGCTGCCGATGCAGATGAAGCAGATGCGGCTTCAAAAACGCTTAGCCGCTATTTCAATTATTTCGGGGCTTGGTTTCAAAATAAACGCCCCGTTTCTCAGGGCCTTATAAAGGCATTGTCTGATGATGATATTAGCGCGAATAAAATGATGGCGGCTGAGAACCTACGGCGCGACCTCACCATAGGCACAACCCAAGAGGTGATTGATAAAATCAAACGCTATGAAGATTTAGGTTATGACGAATATTCATATTGGATAGATAGCGGTATGAGCGCTGAGCAAAAGCGTATTTCGCTTGCCCGGTTTATTGATGACGTCATGCCAGCATTTAGCTAGGAAATATTATGTCTAATCTTCCGCACTATTCACTATTCATCGACGGCAGTTGGAGCGAAGGCGGCGATGGACAAGTCATGGAAAGTGAAAACCCCGCCACAGGAGGGAGCTGGGCTACATTTGCCTGTGCATCTCCGGATGATGTTGACCGCGCAGTAGGTGCGGCCCGAAGAGCCCTAGAAGACCCGTCTTGGCGAGATTTAACCCAGACAGCCCGTGGAAAGCTCATTTCACGTTTGGCTGATCTTATTGAAAGTCATGCGGAGGAAATTGGTCGATTAGAAACGCGTGATAGCGGTAAACTGGCTGTTGAGACCGTTGGCCAGTGTAAATATGTGGCCGATTATTACCGTTATTATGCAGGGCTAGCGGATAAAATCGAAGGCAGCGTTCTTCCTATAGATAAGCCGGATATGCATGCCTTTACAACGCGCCGTCCGATTGGCGTCGTTGCCGCGATTGTGCCGTGGAACGCACAAATGTTTCTGACAGCCACTAAACTTGGTCCCGCTTTGGCTGCTGGATGCACAATTATTTTAAAAGCCTCAGAAATTGCGCCAACCCCGATGCTTGAATTCGCCAAACTCATCAATGAGGCAGGCTTTCCACCGGGCGTCATTTCAGTCATCACAGGCGATGCGCAAAATTGCGCTATTCCGTTGACGCGCCATCCTGACATCGACCGTATTGCTTTTACAGGCGGGCCGGAAACTGCACGTCATGTTGTACGAAATTCAGCTGAAAATTTTGCTGTAACGAGTCTGGAATTAGGCGGCAAGTCGCCCATTATTGTCTTTGAAGATGCGGACCTTGAAAGCGCTGCAAATGGATTAATTGCCGGAAATTTCGGGGCCTCAGGGCAATCTTGCGTGGCGGGCTCACGCGGATTTATCCAACGTTCCGTCTATGACAAAGTCATATCACTCATCGAAGAAAAGTCTCGGTCTATCATCGTTGGAGACCCTCAAGATAGCGCCACTCAATTAGGCCCGCTTTGTACATCCGCTCAGATCAAAAATATCGAAACAGTTTTAAAGACTGCCCAGACACAAGGCGCAACAATACGCTTTGGCGGAACCCGCCCAGAGGGTTTGAAAGGAAATTACTTTAACCCGACACTCGTAGAATGCCCAAGGCTCGACACGGAAACTTTTAATATCGAAATGTTTGGCCCCGTCATGTCGCTTATGCCCTTTGATACCGAAGAAGAAGCCATTGCTCTGGCCAATAGCAGTGAGTTTGGCTTGGGGTCCGGTGTCTTCACGCAAAATATCTCACGCGCGCACCGCGTCTCTGATCGCATTAACTCTGGCATATGTTGGGTCAACACTTACCGTGCCATTTCTCCCGTTGCGCCCTTTGGTGGTTTTAATCAATCCGGCTATGGCCGAGAGGCTGGGCAGGAAGCTATCTTGGATTATACTCGAACGAAAACAACATGGATAAACACATCCGATACCCCGATGTCCAATCCATTTGTTATGCGGTGAAAGTTGAGCTTCGCGTATCTCTGTAAATCGCTTTACTCAGCGAAGCGCACATAAAAACCATGACAAGAGAAAAAGGTAGGGCGCCTATAACCATGGCCGTTTTAATCGCCTTAAGGCCGCCTACAAGCAAGAGAACCCCGACAACTAATCCCAGTGTCACACCCCAAAAAATAACATGTCGATTTGAGCGACGGTCCTGATTGCCGCCGGAATTTATCGTATTGACGATCAAAATAGCTGAGTCCGCAGATGTAACGAGGTAAGTCATAAGCAATATGACAATAATACAAGCCATAACCCAAGATATGATAGGCACGGAAGATCCTAAAACAAGATCCACCGTTGTAAACATTTTTGCCCCGTCACTCGCCCCATATATAATTCCCTCGGCGAGGCCAGTTAGTTCAAGGTCCGCTGCTGTACCGCCGGCAAAGGCGAACCAGGCTATACTAATTATTGTAGGGGCTAATATTGCGCCTAGGATAAATTCACGAATAGTTCGGCCCTTTGAGATGCGGGCTAGGAAAAGTCCGACAAAGGGCGCAAAAGCAATCCACCAAGCAAAAGTGAAAACGGTCCATGCGCCCTGCCAGCTTGCTAATTGGTCTCCTGCCACGCTTCCATCCGGACGCCAAACCGTGAAGGTCATTTTTGGAAATCCGCGAAGATATTCAAGCGTTCCTATCCCAAAAACTTTAAGCCCGAACCAACTCGCTCCAAAAATAACGAAGAATGAAAGCAAGAATATACCTAAACCCATATTTAAGTTTGAGAGCCATTTAATACCCTTCCCAATACCGGACATCGCCGAAATAGTAGAGGCGCCAACAATGATTAAAACTGCAAAAATAATCCCTGCAGATGTGGGTTTATTGGTTTCATTTAACAGCCAATCTCCAAAACCAATCCGGTGCATTCCGGCTACAAATTGTTCAACGCCAAAGCCGAGCGTCTGTGTGATACCTAAAATAGTCGCCACAACAGCAACCACATCAATGATATGTCCCAAAGGGCCTTCCAGTTTAGATCCAAATAATGCAGCCAATGATGACCGGATGGTCAGAGGTAAATTCCGGCGATAAGCAAAGTACGCCATCGCTAGTCCCGACACAGTATAGCAGGCCCACGCGCTCAACCCCCAATGCAAATAAGCCCACTTAAAAGCGTTGATAGCATTATTTGTTTTACCAGATTCTGCCGTGCCTAAAATAACCTCAGGAGACGTTTGTAAATGGTATAAAGGCTCTGCAATAGCCCATGTCATCATTCCGACGCCTATGCCCGCGCCGAACATCATAGATATCCAAGAGAAATTTGAAAATTCGGGGACATCTTTGGCTTGGCCTAATTTCAAACGTCTCCCTGAAGGCCATAATAATAATGCCAAGCATAAAATTACAAAAAGAGCCGTGACCCAAATATACCATACCGCAAAGTTTGAGAGGATAAAGCCATTCAACTCCGTTAAGATATTGTTGGCTTGTACGGGCATAAGAACAGCCCATAAAATTAACGCCCCAATAATTAACTTTGAGGGGATCGCAATAAAACGATTTATACCATTGTAAAAGCCTGATTGTACGAGGGGGATGTCTAAATGTTGAATCGGGACAGTCAATTTACTGGAGCCTAGTTAGTTGGATAATGTTTAAGCATTTTCATCAGCCCCAAGCAAAGATAAATTTCTTATCACATACTCATCGATGCCAGAGCGGCCTCGATAACTTTTTTAGCTTTTAGGCTTTTGTTCCCGTGATGGGCGCATTGAATAGCATAGTTCGACGTCTTCCGCATTCGTAACCCTCCAGACATCCATTAAATGTGCTTCGGTGTAATCTTCGCCTTCAACAGCGTCCGCAGAAAATTCCACGTCCTGATGAGCTTTCTTTAAAGTCGCATCTGTGTTTTTGGCCTATAAATTATCAATGCCATCGTTGTAAATCGCTCTACATCCTCTGGATGTTCTTTTACGCGTTCATTATCAAAAGAGAATGTGCAGGCTGAGACCGCCAAAAGATCAAAAAAATAGACCTACGCCGAAAAACCTGTCTCACAATTTCTCGCTACAACATGAAAAGCAAAATTTGAATAGCGCCTTTATTTTTCTAAAAGTTTCGTCAGAAAATCAGGATTTTTTTGCGCATATTTCCGTCCAGTATATAGAGCAAATTCATAGCTCAGATGATGCGTGTCATACATAACAATCACGCCTTCTGGTGTCTGGGTTTCACAATCCTGTGGAATATTGTCCCCACACAATAGCTTGAAACGATCAATAAAGACGTCAGTCAGTTCAAGGATATCTGATCGAAATCTACCTTCTAAATCTTTTTCATATGTGGGTCGGACATGGGATGGGTGGGCGCAGCTTCGCGTCGTTCCTGTCACATTATATAGGCGTGAACATGGGACATTTGTATTTAGATAATTCCCCATGGTCATAATTTTGATATCGGGATTTAACCGCTTCATCGATTTCAATAATTCAAACATCCCTTCTTTGTTCCCCAAGAATGGATTATTTGCGACATATAAAATTGCGTCAAACTCGAGAGCCACCTCACGCGTCATCATCAGGTCGACGCGTTTTTGACAGCCTTTACGCCGACCCGTTGCTTTAACCCGCCCTTTTTCGACAACCAGATTACATCGATTGACTAGATTAAATCTCACCAAGGCCACGTCGGGATTATCACCAATAGCGCCTTGAAGAAATGTGTATCCATCCGGTTCAATAGAATTCCCGAAAACCAGAATTTGAACCTGTCTGTCGGGTTCGCAATTCTTTTTATTATCGCGTCTAATTAACATACAACTCCCGGGAGTCGTTGAGTGTCGTGCCGCTTCGCCCGCTTTGATTTGGCCCGGTGTTAAAGGCACACCTCCAAATCGCCAACTCCACCCCCCACTCACGATAGCATGAAAGAAAACCGAGCATGCCAAAATAGAGGCTAATGATAAATTTCTAAGGAATACCGAATTTGGTTGCGCTTTATCCGTGTCCTCCGTGGATATTTTTTGTCCGGCCCGCGCCGATATCCGTCTTTCAACACCGAAATAAAGAAGCAATGACAAAAGAACGATCAAAACCACAGAGAAAATTTGATGTGTGAGCTTAAGCTCAATTCCGACCTTATAGCGCAGCAATGAAACAATCGGCCAATGCACAAGATAAGCTGAATAGGATATGCGTCCGATAAAGGTCAGGACACGATTTTCCAAAAGCATATTCAATAATAGTGTTGGCTTGATAGCATTTTGCGTTCTCTCCCCGGATATCAATATCATGGCAACCGCGATTGAAGGACAGAGCGCATTAAGGCCGGGAAAGGCTGGGTTAAATCGGTATAGCCAGATACACGAAAATATGGCAATCAACCCAAGACATCCGACGACTAAACGTAAGGTCGGGCTCGCAATTTTATGCCAAATATATTGTTGGGTAAAAAAGGCAGCACTGGCTCCGATCGAGAACTGGAACATTCTGGCTGGTAAAAGATAAAAAGCCGCAGATGCATTTAGTCTCAAAATCCATTCTGAAATAATCAAGCCCAGACAAGAAAATATAGCAAAGAGCCAGAATAAATGTCTTAAGCGCGTACTATCACCAACGCCCTTCGCGTTGACCAAACGCCAGAACAAAAAGACAAGAAGAGGCCAGAATAAATAAAACTGCTCTTCAACGCCCAGCGACCAGGTATGGAGAAGCGGCTTTAATTCAGATTGCGCGTCCCAATATCCAGCTTCCGTGAAGAACAAAATATTCGAGAGTGAAAAAATCGCCGCAATCGCCGATTTTGCCATGGCGATCAAATCATTTGGATCCAGAATAAAAGCGGCAGCGATAAAAGTTGTAAAGATTGTGACCAAAGCGGGGGGAACAAGGCGTCGAATACGTTTGAGATAAAACCTCTTGAACGAAAATGTGCCCGTAACCATTTTTGGGGCTATGATCGAGGTAATCAGATAGCCCGATATCACAAAGAATATATCAACCCCGAGAAACCCACCGGCCATCGGTGCAAAGCCAAGATGAAACGCAATCACCGCCAAAACGGCAATAGCGCGCAATCCATCAATATCTGGCCGATAGGCAAAATTCTGTTGAGGTATGTCCATCGAAACTCGTTAAGCGAGAGACGAATTCAGAGCAAGGCTAGCCCGATCAAAAAAGGCTCCGCTTGGGACCCAGACTGTAGGACCAACTTAATAAACCCGTTTCTTGGGTTCGATATAGTCAATTCCATCCGTGATGGTGTAATAATGGGCGGGGCAGTGGTCGATTCTGACTTTGTTTTTGTCGCCATCATACCACGCAAGCGTATGTTTCATCCAGGCTTGTCGTTCCGATCTGGATACTCACATGCGCGTGAGCGCCGCGGCTTTCTTTGCGGTTATCAGTACTGGCGATGTCACACGGGCCTGAGAAATCAGATTATCAAGCTCCAATGTTCCCATCAGATCCGTATTCCAGACCATAGTCCGGTCATTCACCGAGACATCTTTGATCTGTCCGGCAATCGCCTTTCGGGAAGTATAGTGTTGCAAAGTTATCAAGACGTGACTTGCTCTGCGTGGTAAGATAGAGAAAATCTTAAGCTCTAAATTAAAATTGAGAGAAATGAACTTGCGAAATGGAAGAAACGTTCGAAAAATCTTTTAGTGTTTCCCCAAAACTTTTAAAACAATTGGCTCAAAAATCAGACTTACACGGGTGCTTGCAGACGCTCAGTTATATTGGCGCGATTGTCATCTGCACCTCTTGTCTTGTCTTGACGTGGGGCTCAATCATGGCGGTGCCTTTATTTTTGCTACAGGGCATTTTGATAAATTGCCTCTATGCGGGGGTTCACGAGCTTAGCCATAATACGGTCTTTAAAACGCGTGGCCTGAATGAGTTTTTTGGAAGGCTGTTTACATTTATTTTGTTGATGGGACGTGATCAAGATAAGTTTGAACACTTCCAGCATCATCGACATACACAAGATGTTGACCTCGACGCAGAAATTGCTGGAAGCAAACCCTTTACCCTGGTGAGCTATCTTCTCTACATGTCGGCGATTACCTATTGGCCGAAACGTATCGGCGAGGTTTTGAGACTCGCTGCAGGACAAACCCAATACTGGCCTTGGCTCTCAGAGGCTCAACTCAAAACGGTTCACAAAGAAGCCCGTTTTATGCTGGTTGGGTATGCGCTCATATTGACAATATCTGTTCTACTGGGGACAGCCGCCGCTTTGAAGTTTTGGTTACTGCCCATGTTTTTGATGAAGGGGTTTCAAAACTTGCAAAATACAGTCGAACATTTGGGGATGCCTCATGTTCAAGATATCGCTGTCAATACACGCACCATTCGCGCGCATCCTATTATGCATTGGCTCTTATGGAATATGCCCTATCATATGGCCCATCATAGCTACCCCATGATCCCCTTTCACAATCTTAGCAAACTCCATGATAATATTGTTGAATCATTTGGAGCAAAGCTGCCAACGGTCACCCATTTGAGCTTTCAAAAACATATGATCCGTAAGTTAATGAAAGAGGGGACGTCGCGTTATTCAGGCCATGACATTACCACCTATTAGAGCCATCATATGCAAAAGTTGAAAGTTTACCAATCTTTGTGGGCTATGGAGTTGCGCCAACCAGATGGGTTTGAATGGACGAATGAACAGCGCTTTGAGATGATTTCTGAGGCTGGTTATGATGGTGTCTGTCTTGATCCAGCCGCGCATGAGATAGAGGAAAACCTAGCCTTAAAACCTCTATTTGAAGCACATGGATTGTCCTGCATGGTGAATGCTTTTCCCAAAACGGATGACGATTTACGTCGCCTCCTCGCGTTCTCAAAGGATATGAATGCCACGACCTTTAGCATCATTGGAACAGTTTATCCTGTGAGCGCGACCAAAGCCGTACCAATCATACGTAAATGGATGGAAATTGCCGGGGAAATGGATGTGGATATCATGTTTGAAACTCACCGAGATTGCATCACAAATGATATGTTTTTGACCTTAGAATTATTAGATGCAGTGCCTGACATGCGGCTATGCGCTGATTTCTCTCATTATGTTTTAAATCGTGAATTATCCTTACCCATGTCAGAAGAATTTAAACTTCATTTTGAAGTATTAACAAAACGCTCTGACTGCTTTCAGGGTCGCATTTCAAATCGTGAGCAAATTCAAATTCCAATTGACTTTCCGCAGCATGCTGAGTGGACTGAGCTCTTTAAACAATTTTGGGAAGATGGATTTAAATCTTGGCAAGTCCGAAATGATAAAGATGCAGAGCTTGTTTTTTTGTGTGAACTAGGTCCCCCTCCATATGCTATAACTGACGAAAACGGTCATGAGCTCTCAAACCGGTGGGAAGAGGCGCTTATCATCAAAAGTTGGGTTCAAGATATCTGGAACAGATTATAACATAGAGATGCGTTAGATATCTTTCAAAATTTCATGCGCCGCATTATGACCAGGCGCGCCTGTCACGCCTCCGCCAGGATGTGTCCCAGAGCCGCAAAGAAATAGTCCTTTAATTGGAGACCGATAATTACCATAGCCTAATAGGGGGCGAGCACTAAACATTTGATCCAAACTCATATGGCCATGCATAATATCGCCTTTTGATAATCCAAATATGCGTTCTAAATCGAGCGGGCTTAATATTTGACGGCCCACGACAGATTTTTTGAAACCAGGCGCAAATTTTTCGACAGTCTCAATGATGAGATCAGCAGCGGTGTCTCTATGGCTATCCCAGTTCGTATCAGGATCAAATTGTTGACAGAATAGGCTGGCGACATGTTGACCTTCGGGCGCTAAGCTCTCGTCAAGCGTGGACGGAATTAACATCTCGACAATAGGGGCTTTAGACCAGCCAAACTGTTTTGAATCTCTATAGGCTTGATCTATATATTCACAGGTGGGCGCGATGACGATACCCCCCGTCAAATGCCCTGGAGTTGCTCTCACTTGCTGTTTTAAACATGTGAACTCGGGCAGTTTATTGAGCGCAACATTCATACGAAATGTCCCTGATCCATTTTTATAATGTTTCATGCGGCGGGCAAAATCGGCTGGCATATCCTGTGTATCAATAAGATGATTGTATAACAGGCTGGGATTGAGATTTGAGGCAATAATCTTGGCCTCAAAAACGTCGCCATTTTCTACCTCTACGCCATAAGCTTTGCCGTTCTTCACCAAGACTTTTTTAACGGATGTATCGGTTTGAATTTCGACGCCTTTATCTCGGGCTGATTTCGCCATAGCTTGCGTTATGGTTCCCATACCCCCAATGGCATGGCCCCATACACCTTTGGTGCCGTTCACCTCACCAAAGGCATGATGCATCAATACATAGGCTGATCCGGGCGTTTCTGTGTCAGCATAATTGCCCACAATTCCATCAAAAGCAAAGGCGCCTTTGACATACTCATTTTCAAAGTAGAGATCTAAAAAATCCGACACACTTTTTGTGAAGACATCCATAACAATACGCTGATCCTCAAGTGATAACTTGCGAAGCCTGTTGCCAAATTTTGCTGTTTTAAAAATTTCTCTAAGGCCACTCCCGACATTGGGCGGGGTCTCAAGTAAAAAATCTCGAATGATATCTGCCACCATGCCTGTATCACGGAAATATCTGGTAAGGGCCTGCGCATCATTGACTGAGAACTGGGCAATTTCATTCTTCAAATTTTCTTCACCTAAGACGAAGGCAAGAAAGTTTCCATCAGGATGGGGCCAAAAATTATTAACATTGCGGTGGACGATTTTTAAGCCGTTATCATGTAGTTTTAAATCGCTGATGATTTTTGGATTAAGAAGGCTGACCGTATATGAAGCAACGGAGTTTCTAAAACCTGGATGAAACTCTTCTGTCACTGCCGCGCCGCCAACGACATGTCTGCGCTCTAAAACGCGGACTTTTTTTCCAGCCATTGCAAGATAATTTGCACAAACGAGCCCATTATGCCCGCCGCCAATTATAATTACATCAAGCATTAAAAATATCCCGTCTAATTTCAAGCATCTGTTGTTTGGACTGAACAGCCATGCCATTAATGTCAAGCGATTGGCATGGGAACTCAGGACGTATGAAAATAAAAGGCTATCAGGCGGGTTTTTCTCTTAGTCAAAACTTCTACAAGAATACTGATATCTATACATCAGAAATAGAGAATATATTTCATAAACATTGGTTGTTTGCAGGTCATTTGTCCCAAATTCCTAAGGCTGGAGATTTTTTCACAGTCGAGTTTGATGTTGAATCAATCATTGTCGTGAGAACGAAGACGGGTCATGTTAAGGCACATATGAATGTATGCCGACACCGGGGCTCGCAACTCTGTCTTGAAAAACAAGGTAACAAGAAACTCTTCACATGTCCCTATCATGCATGGAGTTATGATCTGGATGGTTATTTGGTTGCGGCGCGGGAAATGCCAGAAGATTTTAAACCCAATGAAAACGATCTTCACGCCGTACATGTAGAACTTATCGGTGGACTGATTTTTATTTGCCTTGCCGACAAGCCACTCTCACTTTCAAATCTGAGACGAGATCTAGATCCGTTATTGAAATTATTTGGGTTCGATAATTTAAAATTGGCCGAACAAAAATCCTATTCCATTCTATCCAATTGGAAACTTGCTGTTGAGAATTATCAAGAATGTTACCACTGCACTCCCTCTCACAAAGAATTTGCGAAAATTCATGCTATGGCTGGGGACGTAAAATCATTTACCAGGGATAAAGCCGCCTTTCGGCTAAAGCATAAAGGCAAGCCGAAAATGGCTGAGTATAACTGCTATTATGACCATGCGGCGCCCGGTCAAGAAGGTTATCAATATGACCGTAATCCATTATTGCCTGGGAATAAAAGTGGTAGCTTTGGCGGTAAAGACGTCGCGCCGTTTTTGGGGCAGCTTACAGAATATGACGGCGGAGCCTCTGAGCTTATGATTGGGCCGCTCATGTTTTTCCTCTTATATGACGACCATATTGTCGGGTATCGGTTTCTCCCGCTGTCACAAGAAAATTGCGTTTGTGATATTTTTTGGTTTGTCCATGAAGATGCAGAGGTAGGGAAGGATTATGACCTTTCCAAACTAACATGGTTGTGGGATGTCACGACCCTCGCCGACAAAGAGATAATTGCGAACAATCAAAAGGGCGTAAATTCAAAATTTTATAGTCCGGGACGCTTATCGAATATGGAAAGCTTTCAGCAAAGTTTTTTAAATTGGTACGTGCAATCGATTGATGAGGGACATAAGGATTAAAAGTCACAGACTCCAAGACAAAGACTGAAAGATTGGTAGATTGATTTGAACTTAAATGAAAACCAAGTTCTAACCCATAAATCCAAAATGGGGTTTTGGAAATGTTGGGCCATGTCAGTTGGGGTTATGATAGGTTCTGGGGTTTTCCTTCTCCCAACAGTCCTCGCGCCTTTTGGGTCTATAAGTTTTTTAGGATGGTTAGCGACGAGTTCTGCTGCCATCATTATCGCCCTTATTCTTGGCCGCCTTGCGGGCCGAACTGAGCGCACGGGAGGGTTTTATGTTTATACCCAAGAAGCCTTTGGAAATTTAACCGGGTTTTTAATAGCCTGGGGATACTGGCTTGGAATTATATTTGGGATTACAGCAATTAGTACGGCCTTTGTTGGTTATTTGAGCGCGGTTATGCCTGCCATTGCCGTGAGTAATTTTTCTCAAGCGATTACAGCTGCCATTGTTATTTGGACTTTTGCGGCCCTTAATATCAAAGGTGTTGGTTCTGGGACTTTCATACAATTGATAACGACAATCCTGAAATTGATACCATTGGGCGTTATCATTATTTTAGGCGTAACAGCAGGAACACCCGACAACATTCCTTCATTTAATCCGCAGGACCAATCTATCTTTGGCGCAATAGCCGCCACTGCGATGTTGACGATGTGGGCATTTGTCGGCTTAGAGGCGGGCACTGTTGCTGCTGGTGACGTTGTTGATCCTAAAAGAACAATTCCGCGCGCGATTGTGGCGGGGACATTAACCGTGACCTTTGTTTATATTACGGCAACAGCCGCTGTTATGATGTTAGTTCCTGTAGACATTTTACAAACGTCTGAAGCCCCCTTTGTGGACGCGGCGAAAACTCTTGGCCCTCTTGGTGCTGGGCTTATCGCCTTTGGGGCGCTTATTTCAACGGCAGGGTCTTTGAATGGAAATATCTTCCTTGGCGGTCAAATGCCTATGGCGCTGGCTATAGATGGGTTAGCGCCCAAAATATTAGCGCGTAAAAATAAAGGTGGGGCTTCGGTTTGGTCGCTGGTTATATCCTGTATAATCGCAACGATTTTGTTGGTTTTTAATTATCAAGAAGGATTGATTTCAGCCTTCACATTTTTGATTTCAATGTCAACGCTCTGCACGCTTTTGCCGTATGCTCTCTCTGCCATTGCAGAATTTCGTATTTCACGAACATCGTCTAAATTCTGGGCAGCCATAGCGCTAGTCGCAGTTATCTATGTTGTTTTTGCTATGATTGGCTCAGGTCTTAAAATCTTAGCTTGGGGCCTTATTCTCATACTCGCAGGTCTACCGCTCTATTACTTGAATAAAAAGTTAGCCGATTAATGATAGCCATCAGTAAGGCTAAGTTAGCTATTTCAGATATTTATATTTTTATAAATACAAGAAGCCTCAAGTGGGGCCTTTCAGTCAAATATTGACGGCAAGGAACCGGTTTTCCCTGCGCCTATACCTAAACGAGGCGCAGATATACTAAACTTTAACTTAGTATTTTGACAAAATCTTTTCATCCTTATGGGACTGTGTTCATTATTGCTCGAGTTAGGACAAGGGGTGATCCAAATGCGTCAAAATACATTGGTAACAATGGGGCGTCTGTAATTTTTGACGCGCTTGCCGTTTTTCTAGCTCGTGGCTGGATTGATGATGCCATTCAAGCCGAGTTTACGCGAAAACAAAACACGACGGTCACCACTCCCAAAAAGGTTGAGACAAATACGGTTCCGGTATTAGT
>CAZPLJ010000026.1:15392-34198 GCA_964587545.1 uncultured Caulobacterales bacterium
CGGTCACCACTCCCAAAAAGGTTGAGACAAATACGGTTCCGGTATTAGTCTTGGATAGAGATGTCAGTTTCGGAACGGCCCTGACACCTGATGATGTCCGCGTCGTTCAGTATCCGGAAGGTATAGCCGCAGAAGGGACTTATGGTTCGGCCAATCAGCTCTTTATCGACCTTAACCAACAAAACACCGTTCTAATTCGCATGAATAAAAATGAGCCGGTATTGGGATATAAAGTGAGCGGACCCGGAATGGCGGGAACGATGTCGGCACTTATTTCTGATGGTATGCGCGCCACATCCATTATGACTTGATCGTTCTCTCCAAATACAGCGCGACATAAAATTTGACAATTGCATCTTATATTAAGATTCTATATTAACTAACGAAATCAGGCATAGACAGAATTTTGGCGCAAATCCTTATATGGACAAATATTTTTCAACATTTGGGTCTGCATCGTCAAATAAGTCTAGGACCTTAGACAAGAGAGTTTTATTTGCGGCGCTGCAATTAATTGTTATCGCTGTATATTTTTGGACCAGTTCACGTTACCCGGCACTTGATGAAAAAGCAGCCCTTGGCGGTGAAAATGATATTTCAGCTCTTGCTTTTGACCAGATCGTTAATGTCTCAACATCTGACACAATTTGGAGCCAAATTATCGGTAATGCTCTGAATTGGGCATATACAAACAAACAGGGCATGATTTTTGGTGTGTTGTTCGCAACAGCCATTATGACATTACTGAAGTTGCTTAATCACAGACAGCTTAAAGGGCGTTTTTCTAATACATTATTAGGAGTTTCGATTGGCGCTCCTTTAGGTGTTTGTGTGAATTGTGCTGTCCCAATAGCTATGGGGGCGAATAGATCAGGTGCCCGAACAGAAACAACATTGGCCATTTTAATGTCGTCCCCTTCTTTGAATATGGTTGTTCTGGGTATGATATTTTCAATTTTTCCGTTCTGGCTTGCGGGTTTGAAAATTGGATTGACGCTGGCGTTTATTATGTTTGCTATACCACTGGCTGTCAGTTTGTGGGGCTCAAAGGCCACTCCGGAAGCAGGTGAATTAAATCGTATCATAGAAAATGTAAAATCCATTCCCGGTAAAGATGAGCAGCTTGGCTTTGATTATTCTGCTCGTAATTTAGGGTGGATGGATGCGTTTATCTGGGTGGTCAAAGAGACGATAAAAAACTTTTGGTATATTTTCAAACTGACTGTTCCATTGATGATTCTCGCCGGCTTGTTAGGGGCTGTAGTTATAACTATTATTCCTTGGGAGCTTTTGGCAAACTTATTACCATCGCATGGGGCAGAGTGGTTTTTAGCCTTGGTCCTTGTGTCGATACTTGGTACATTTTTACCCGTCCCTATCGCATTTGATGTTGTCATTTGCGCGGTCCTGCTGACGGTAGGTGTTCCAGCTGCTTACGTCGCCGCATTATTCATTACACTTGGCTTATATAGTATCTATCCAGCACTCCAAATATGGTACACGATTTCTAAAAAACTTGCGGTCGGCTTATTTTTTATGGTTGCATCACTCGGACTAATAACAGGATTGCTCGCCAATAATTTCGCAAATTTGGAGGCAAAACGTCAGCAGACTGCTATTGATCAGGGCCTTTCAGTTGCTGTGACAGATGCAGATGTAAAACTTGATCGTGCCCCCGAAGACATAGGAAAAACAATTGTAGATAAGTTAAGCCCAGAAAAAAACATTTCTACGGCTCGGTCGTCCACTATAGTTACGCCATGGCCTTTTCGCTCGACGCAGCCAATCGATTTAAAAAGTGATAAATTATTCACCTTTAGATATGGGTCTGAATTAGGGATAAATGAGCCCGATAATATGACACCGCTCCGCTTCTTGGTCCCGTTTGATGTTAATCGATCTGTCGCTTCGGGAGATGTTCATGGAGATGGATGGCCGGATTTGATTTTTTCATCAAATGGAGAAGTTTCACTTTATAAGAATATTAGCGGTAAGCATTTCGAGTATCAGAACATAAAAACTCCCACAATTACCGACATCTATATTATGCGAGTAGCCCTTTTGGATTTTGATGGAGACGAGGATTTAGATATTGTTCTTGGCACGCATGGGGAGGGGGTCTTTTTACTCGAAAATCACAAAGGTCGTTTTACAAAAAATGCCCAGAGAATATATAAGGGGACTAAAGCGACAACGACAAAGTCTTTTGCATTTGGCGATATAGATCGTGATGGGGATTTAGATATAATTGTCGGAAACGGCGCGATTGGAAACCATCTAGTTGACCGCTCACACCCTGCTGCTAGGAATGCTTTGCTCCTTAAGGAGGGTGAAAATTGGATCGAGACACCTATATTGGGGCCGGATGGTGAGACACTCACTATTTTACTGTCAGATCTTAATGCAGATGAATGGCCTGATATATTCATAGGAAACGATTACGCTCCGCCGGATCAGTTGTGGCTTAGTGATAGCCAAGGTGGTTTTTCGGCATCTGAGCCCGGATTCATAAAGGACGCAACAAGCAAATGGACGATGAGCTTGGCAAGTGCCGATATAGATGGTGATTTGATACCGGAAATTTACTCAGGGAATATCAGCGGTAGACAAGAAGCTCAACCCAAGAAGCCTGTAAAAGACTGCCAATATGAAAAGGGTGCTGAGAAAGAAAAGTGCATCCAATATACAAGACTTACAAACCTTTTTAATAAAGCAAGAAGAGCGAATGATGCGGTTGGGTGTCAGTCTATATCCGACCCCTATTTGGCACAAGGGTGTACAGTTGTAGCTCTCACGTCAATTTTGAGTAATGGAGGGACAGGTCCGGAGGCTATAGGTGATTTGTGTGAAAAAATACCGGCAGAATGGGGTGAGTTTCAAGCTCTCTGCCATACACGGCGATCCAAAAAACTTACGCCTCTGTCAGATGAAGAATTAAACGAAACATTGAAGAGCGACACAGTTACAAACCTATTATTCAAACAGAATAATTCCGGAGGCGTGTTTCATGATGCAGCTGAGAAATGGCAAATAGTAGATGGTGGATGGACTTGGAATGCGCGGTTTGCAGATCTAAATCAAGATGAGAATCAAGATCTTTATGTTGTAAATGGGCATTCTTTGGCTCGGAAACGTTATGCGCATAAATTATTTATGAACAAAAAGGGACGATTTGAAGACGAAGCTGAGTTGGCAGGTATTGCATCAAGTGTACCAGCAGCCGCCTATACATATGTTGATTTAGATCGTGATGGCGATCTCGATATTGTCACTGTTCCTTTAGTTGGTGAAATTAAAGTTTATAAAAATCAAATTGCAAATATGGAGGAAAATCACTCCGTTCAATTTACACTACGTGGTGCCGCAAACAACACCCATGCTATTGGTGCAAAAGTCATAATTAGATATGGCCCAAATGGTTCACTTGCGCAAATGCGCGAAATACAAATGAGCGGTGGGCATGCATCATTTGATGAGGCTGTGGTTCACTTTGGGTTGGGTCGGCATGAGAAACTTAATGCTGTAGAAATAATATGGCCAGATGGAAAAAAAACGATGCTGGATACCTCCTTGGCAGCAAATTATCGTTATGAAATCCGCCGTCAGTAGAAAAACATTGTATAATAAAGCAGACTATGCTGGCTGTTTTCACGACGAAGCCGACCTTATTCATCTTCCAAATGTAGACAGCTGGCTCGTGCGTCGGAAAATCAATGGAAGCGATTTAACCGATTTGATAAATCCATATCCCATTTTTAAGTGTCAGGATTTTTCGCGTATCAATGAAGATATTCAGTTCTTGAGTAAATCAGTTGAGGATGTAAGCCTTACGCTGAGAACAGATCCCTTTGATGAAGCTGTAATAGATAAGTTTCGGTCGGTATTTGATTATATAAAACCTTTCAAAAAACATTATATCACAAACTTAATTACGCCTTGGCGTGAATTCGTTAGTCGTCGGTGTAAGCGTTATGCTGCAAAAGCATCCGAGAAATTTAATATCTCGAAAGTCGACAATCCTACAGACTTAGCTTTTGACTTATGGGAATTAAATCAAGAAGTGTTAAAACGAATGCCGTCCGTTCACGGCCAAGCCTTAAGTTTAATTACGATAAGAAAACTATTAGCCTTACCGGAGTCCATTTTATTTAAAGCCGAGAATGCTGATGGGATACAGGGCTTGGCCTTATATTTACAATCGGGCCAACATGTTTATGCACATACATTAGGTGTCAGCAATGAAGGCCGAGATAATTATGCCGTCTATGGTTTATATGGCCAAGCATTAGATTATTTCCAATATTCTGGATGTGTGATTGATTTCGGCAGTTCTGCCGGTTTAGTTGACAATGCAGACGATTCATTAGCCAGTTTTAAGAAAGCTTGGAGTACTGAGACAAAGACCTCTTTCATTTGTGGTAAAATTTTGAATCCTGAGTATTTTAGCCAATTATATCCAACACCAATTTCTCAGCGGTTTGACTACTTTCCACCCTATCGATATTAAATAATCAAAACATAATTTTTATATAAGAAACAGGACATCATCACCTCAGTTTAATTTTCATAGTTCATTGGGAAACAAGTCTTTGATGATCTCATAAACACCTACGGCGCTACCAGCCTGCCAAAGGTAGTAAAACAGGAAAACTTCAATTCTGACTGGGGTAAATATGGGGTTGGTTGAAACAAAGTGTGTAGCCGCTTAACAGGGAAATGTAATTTTGTATTTGAGGAAAAAATCATGTGTTGTCAGTCTAGAGCCAGTAGATAAGACTGATAATCTAATCTATGATAAAATTTTATTGTCCCTTAAAATCAATAAGCCAATAGTCTATTCAAAGATTAACCATGGATTCTGGGAACAGCTCGTTGATATTGAACGCATAGGGCTCTCCTACTTGGAGACAAATGCTGAACTTGCCCTGAAAGCGGATACAAGCACGACGAGAAAACCATCCTACTTTGTGCAGTCGGGTTTTGTCGCAGAGATATTATCTATACTGAAAAACTTACCTCGCGATAATCCACAATATATATTTTCCGCCAACCTTTATGCATTCCCAAAGAGCAATATGGTTGCAGGAACACCTATAAAGCCGTCAGATATTTGGCAAAAAAAAATCGACAAATATGTTCCTGAATATGTTCACAATAAGCTAGCGGATGGGCTCGAGTTTAAACGGGCAATAGTCAACCATAGTTTCAAAGAATTTTTTGATATTATTACATCTGATAGTTTCATGTTAGTTGGTAATCACCAATTAGAAAGATTCCCAGAATTTATTGGGGCTCGCGACTATGAGTATATCAAAATACATGAACGTGAAGCGCGGAAAAACCGACATGAACTTCTAGAAGAAATTCAATCAGCTTTAACCGAATACAGTCATATTAAACGAGTTTTATTTCAAGCAGGCGGAAGCTTTTCTGCTTGGTTGATACATAATTTATATAAAACCTTCCCAGAAGTTTCCATGATTGATGCAGGCACATCATTGAATATCTGTAATCCACCAATATTATTTAAAACGCATTTTGGTAAAAGCTATAGACAAAAAATTCTTGATAACATTGAAACAATACATCCTGGTTGGCTTCGCAAGTTGGAGCATGAATATACTGAAAGGCCTAATTCAAAACCAACGGATTTTTATGAATTTCGTACAGCTGCAACCTCTAAGTTTTTTAAAGTTTTCGGGGCTGCAGAAATTCCGCCTCGAAAGACTTTATTTAACCCCGCGGTCACGATTAAAAGCCCGCTCTCATTCATCGAAAATAAGACCAGCGATTATGAGAGAATGAAGGATTTCCTATCACTTAGCGAAAAGCATAATCACCACTCTAATAGTGGCCCGGTTTCCAGGCTTTTGGAAAATTGCTTAGAGGCTTTACTGGAGCTTCCTTCGAACAGAAAAGTTATCATGTGTAGCTCATGTACGTCTGGTATACATGTTGCCGCAGGAATAAACGCCATTAAATCCGGTCGCCAAATAAATTGGGTGACATCAGCATTTGGGTTTATGTCATCAAATATTGGGCCGCTATCAAATATTCAAATTATTGATTGTGATCCCTCAGGATTTCTCAACCCCGATGACTTAAAAATCGGTTTGGAACGTCCATTTGGCGGAGTCTTATATACAAATCTTTTTGCGACAAATCGACGGCCATGGATAGCTATTCGTGGATTTTGTTCTCGTCGTGGAAAAAGGCTCGTTGTCGATAATGCTTTAGGGCTTTTGGATCGACCAAAGTCAGATCCAATGCCAGGTGAAATAGAAGTCGTTTCCTGTCATGCAACGAAAGCCTGGGGCGTTGGGGAAGGTGGCTTTATGATAATTGACGCTGAAGATGAAGAAATAGCACGATCTCTTATTAATTTTGGCGTGCATACAGATCAAACTTATTCAAAATATGCGACTAATGCAAAAATTTCAGATTTGTCTTGTGCGGCAATTTTAGAACGTCTGGAGCGGCTGCCGCATTGGTCTCATTATTATAATCGGCAAGCCAGAAGAATAAGACGGATTATTGAACATCATGTGGAAGGGCTAACAGAACTTCCATTCTTCAAGCAACGTAAGTCTCCCACAACAAATTTACAATTTTTGGCTGAAAAAGAGATTCCGATACAAAAATTAGAAAACCCGCATTTTGTGATGCGGAAATATTATAGACCCTTAAAACAGATTGATATTGGCGAGAATGAAAGCATAGATAATAAATATCCCAATGCGGTATCTTTATATAATCGTATCATTAATGTCCCATGCCACCCTTATATGAGACAGGTAAGCTCGGTTGACATCGCGAATATATTGGGAGCCCTCCCTAAAGCTGCAGATTGTACGGTTTTTGACGGGTAGGTGGCGTAAAACATGACTTCCTATTCTCCCAAATTGACAACTTAATACTTAGTAGTGACAATATTTTGGACTTTGAAATGTTGCTTCGATTTATCGGAGCGGCACTTCATGGGCGCTGCAATAGGCCGTCACTTACATCGCGACCCATATGTCAGTTTAAATTGTATCTGCACAAAAGCAAAATAGATGAACCAAAATAAAAATGGGATCAGAAAGCAGGAACAAATTTGACAATAGAGCACTGAACTTCGTCCAGTCAGTCCTTTGAAGGCGTATGAAAAAAATATGTAAGAAACTCCTCAACACTTTCACTATGCGCGGGTAAAAATTCGTGCTGAATTGACTTGATAAATTCTATTGTACGCCTATCAAATTTTTGGCTTCCTTTAGTCAAATTTGTCAAAATCGTATGATTTGTACCCAAATAGCTTTGAAGCGCAATTTTCCATTGATTTCGAATTTCAGTTAAATCTGTATAGCTGTTGACTCGCCGCAAAAGCTCAATTGACCAATCTGGCAAGGATTGGTTTGAGTGGGGCAATTTTGCGCTGCTATCGAAATTCACTCTCATAATATCAAGACTGGCGTGAAACCATGACGTGTCTTCATATATGAAAGGATAAACGAACTCCGCACCAAAAGCTATTTTGAGATCCCGAGCGAGTCCATCATGATCTACCAAGCGTTTAATCCTCGGGTGATCTTTAATCTCCTCGCAGGTGAGTGCTGTACCCCATAGCGGGCTCGCTCCATTATGAGGATTTAAAACACATTGTTTATGATAGGATCGCGTCCAACTTGCTGCATTCCGCGTCACAAGAATAATTTTAACGTTCCAATCTTTTGTAAGCTCTCTAAAACGTTGAAGAGACTCATCTTTAAAATCATCAAGATGATTGGTTAGGCCCTCATCAGACAATAACATATTAGGCGTGTGGCAATCCGCAAGACACTGTTCAAATGCCTCTAGATTGGGGCTATGTCGTAATTCTCTTACAAGGAAATTATGTTTGTCATTATCGGCGCCAAATCGATCTGGATAAACTACACCAGACGTCTTTAAAAGCCCGGCATTTTTGCGCATCCAGGATTGATATGCTGTGGTTGAGGTTTTGGGAATGCCAACATGTAACCAAAGTGTTCGATTTATCACGATAGAGACTTAGCAAATTGGCGTTGTATCGATTTAAATTCGGGACATGTCATAAACGGCTCCAAGCTCGCATTGGCCCGGTCAATATAGTGATCAATTTTTGGGATGCCCGACCGCTCTAACAAGCCGTCACCCGATAGCATTTTATGGTAGTGTAAAATTTTAATCTCATCCACATGGACTTTATCATGGTCTTTAGCCGGAAAGTGGGTCGGATAATTCCATTCTGCTCCCAGGGATTTAAAAGGTAGCCCCGTTTCGATCATCGACATGGTAAAACCCAATTGATCGGCATGAAAAAGAAAGTTTTTAAGTATATTTTCGCGCGCAAGACATCTCTTGGAATAGTCTTGCCAAATTGGCGCAAGTATTTCCAAGCTCTCAATCGGACAAATATAAAGCCCGCCATTACAGTTCATTTTATGAGTACGGCTATCTTGGCAAAATGTCGGAATACCGTCAAAATTCAAGTCCGTGAGGCCAAGGGCCTCAAACAAGTCAGTCATTATCTCCTCTGGCGGATTGGGATGATCGACGATTTTGGCGCGCACATAATCTGGATCAACGCATTCGGCAGGAGATGCGAAAAAGAACAAATCAACATCGGTTAAAATCGCCGCGCTAGTCTTAGTTGCAAGGATGGGCTCATGGCTTTGCAGTTTATTGCAATACCGCGCGGCATTTTCCTCGCCAAAAGCTTCGATCACGAGAATACGGGCTCCAAATCGTGCAGCCGCATCTTTAAGTACTTTTGGAGAGGTTCCGACATGATGGATTACAACATCACAATCATTAAAAGCTCCCACCAAATGTGCGGATACCAACCAAATCCAAGCCTGCATCAGGAACCTTGGATGCGTATCAACCACGCAAGATAAAATAGGTTTAACAGCCATCGTATCGCTTTCATTTATGATTGATGCTTAATAGAGTTTTTATGAACTCGACTTCAATCCCTAATTTTATGAAATAAAGAGAACGTTCATAAGAACTGGAAATTCCTTTTTTGTTGAGGTTAAAATTTGGTCCAGTCCCCATTTTACGGTATGGTGGCTTTCGAAATGCGGACGCCCTTTTACCCGATCTTCCAAATTATGATTATGCCGACGCCATAACGGCCGATTATGACCGGGACGGTGATATCTTCTGTCTATGACTAAAGTTAACGGCTTTGCGTCCCACCCTTGTTCTTATGCGGAAAGTCTACCTTTTCAGGTATATCCATTTCTAAAAAGTCGCATAAAATTTCCCACCTAGGCACTCTTGTTAACGGCCAGATGAGTAAGTCTTTTGGACGGTCTTTGAAATATGTTTCTACGTCTTTTTGGTGTTTTACAAATCGCTCACGATAGAGCTTTTCATTCCCAACTGGCGAGCCTTCCCCATAAATCATTTTCCGCATAGGTGTTTCATTGGAACCGAAATACCTCACGGCTCTCGCAATCCAGATATCTGGATCTTCCGTGGTTAAGATAAATTTGCTATCCGGAAATTCTTGGTCAAGTTCGCGGTAGAAAAGCGGGAATGGGTTGTCTTGAACGGCATCAAATCGATGCGCGTGATCCAGAGTTGATAAAAGGGCTTCGCTTGCTATCTCTGGATTTCTTGCGCCAATTGGTCCACAGACGCGATAGCCTAATATTTCTAGGGCTCGACAAAGCGATTTGGTTCCTGTTTTGTGAAAGCCAATTCCGAATACCTTTTGTCGATTAGTCATTTCTACTGGATAAACGGGCCAAGGTGACTGTCAAGAGTAAGAGAAAATGCACGCCGAGTTGCAGTAAGGCATAAGGATATGTACCAAAACCCATAGAGTCGTATTTTATCTGTCCCGGTTGTCTTTCATTTGTGGTAAAATTTTAAATCCTGAGTTGTTTAACCAATTATATCAGACACAATTTCTCAGCGGTTTGACTACTTTCTGTCCTATCGATACTAAATAATCAAACATAACTTTACATAAGCGATCATGACATCATCACCTGAGTTTAATTTTCTATTATCATCCGACCGATCAGGCAGTAATTTACTATTGAAATTGATAAATGCCCATCCCGATTTTTGTGCACCCCCAACCTCACAACTATTCCCAGCTCTCTCAAAACATTTATCTCGTTATGGAGAATTAAAAGATGACACCAATTGGAGAAATCTCGTCGAAGATATGTGTCAGCTACATCGAGCTGGGTATGGAACTTGGAAAAACTACGGGCATACCGAAACATTGATAAATCATGTAAAACCGCGTTCTCTGGCAAATCTGTTAAAGTCGATATATAGAGCAGAATCAAGAACCTTCGAGAAGCCGAGATTATTTATTAAACTCCACAAGGCTTATGAATATGCCGATTTTTTAATTGAGAATTTTCCTGACGCAAAATACGTCCATTTAGTCAGAGACCCTAGAGATATGGCTTTATCTTGGAAGAAAACGCCTGGCCTAAGAGGTGGTTGTGTCAGAGCGGCAGATATTTGGCAAACAGAGCAGAATGGTATTATTGAATTTAGACAAATTATTTCAAGCCAGACATTGCAAGTCCGATATGAAGACATTCTCTCAGACGCCAAATCTTCGCTAAAGCGGATTTGTATTTTTATGGGCATTCAATATACAGAGGATATGCATCAATTTTATCTCGACAGTAATACGAGGAATGACGCCCAATCGATTAATGCATGGAAGAACCTCGCTAACCCTATAAACACCAATAATTCGGGAAAATATAAAACGGAACTTTCTCAAGAAGAAATTAGGTATATCGAACTAAAATGTGCAACGGCGATGAAAGAGCACCAATATCAGTTTTCTGACTCCTTTAATACCCGCAATCAAAATATAGACAGTTTACGAAAAACATTACAGCCTATGGAACTATGGGAAAAAAAAATATATGCACTCTTGCCTGAAGAAGAAAGGAATGCTCATAGACGTTTGAGTGAAGCTATCCATAAGATTAAAAATCGAAGATTCGAATTACAAATTAAATGAGTTTAAATAGATGAAACTCTATCTGCATGCCGGAACTCACAAGACGGGTACAACGTCTGTACAGCTTTGGTTGGACCAAAATCGTGATATATTGGCAGAGCATGACATCCTATATCCAAAACTCAAATCAATAGTCTATCAACACTCTCAATTTCTTAATGAATATAATACCCATTATCAGCTAGATGATGAACACGTTTTTCAAGAACAACTAGCTTCAAAACCTTGGAAAAGCATAATTTTATCAGGTGAAGTGGTCTCCGTATTAAATCGGGAAGCTTTGAGACGATTAGCAGGTCGGTTTAAGGGGTTTAGCGTTTGCCCCATTCTTGTATTGCGTGAATGGCCTGGATATCTGTATTCTAGATGGAAACAAGATGTTAGGCGAAGAGACTCGTGGACGTTTAAATCTTATATTGCAAAATTAGAGGAAATGAACTTTGAACATTACGATTGTTCTTTGGATTTAGTATGTGAAAATCTCTCAGACAGTTTTCAGCAGCTCCCAATTTTGATTGGTTATGAAGCGGCAATTGAAAGAGAGAACTCTGTCCTACCAGCTATATTACGTTCAATGGAAATACCCGGGCAACTTCTCAATCAGCTAGATGAAGTCGTTAGAAGAAACATAACCCCATCTAATTTGGTTATAGAACGAAACCGAATTGCTAACCTAATTTACTGTAATAAGAACTCCCTTCCTGAGATTGGACTATTTTATATGCGTCCAATTTCCCGAAAACCAATAGCAAAATTGGACTTTCTTCCACGAATAAAACGGTCAGTTATTAAAAAGCCCTCGCTATGGTCCAATATAGATAATATTATTATCGGTACTGAAAATCGTTTCTCTTTAGAACATTTGAAGCAACCATATCATCAATGGCATACGGAGTTTATCGAGAATTATGGTTCTTCATTTTTCGAAGGGTTACAATTAAAGTCAATGGAACAATTGGAGCATTGGGAACAGGATATTTTTGAAACCCGCCTCGATAACTTTCCTGAAGAATTATTAGAAAGGCTCTCTGCAGAGCTGGAAATATGATATCCTTTTGAATAAAAAAGCTCTAGTTGATATTAAGTTCCGGCCTTCATTGTCAAAACATGAATTCACTTATATGATTTACCCTACAGTTTCGACGATAGGGTAGGAACAACTATCTTAGGGCTCTTGAATGACCATCACATTGCTCGTGATATCTGTAATGGTTTGAACTGGCGTATCAGTATGTGGCCAGAAAAACTTTATTTCCTCTGCGGTCTCATCACCCAACCCAAAAAATATGAGATTGTCATCATGAGAATGAAAGCTTGAGCCACCTGTGATTTGCCTGATCAGCTTTTTACCACTATCTGTTGTGAGCTCAACTTTCAGACCAATGCCGTCCAGATTACTGCGCGTTGGGTCAATATCTATAACAAGGTAATTATTGTCCAGTGTATCGGCGGCCATATTCCGGAATAGCTGAAGATATCCATCTTGATTAACCATTAAGAGATCTTGGTCTCCGTCATTATCATAATCAGCGAGAGCGCTCCCACGAACATCATGTGTGTCCAAGGTTTGTAGTGTTGTGCCCGTAGCACTTAAATTCGTGAAGATTGCAGACGGTCCAGTTTCTTGAACTCTGTTCGAGATTCCGGTTGCACCGACAAATAAATCCATTTTTCCATCATGGTTGAAATCCGCAAAATTTGTGCCCCAAGACAGGTAAAGATCGACGCCATAAAGGTGTGATACATTTTGTGTGAAGCCAGTTTCATGTGAAATATAGAGTGTATTGCCAACGCGGTTAGGGTCCAAATCATTAGAGGGGTGAAACGGTACATCTGTAATATATATATCAAATCTGCCATCATCATTTATATCGGCAAATGTAATGCCCATGACAGCAGGTGTGTCTTTGCCAATATAGTCATGTGCTTCGACAAGAGACCCTTCTGTATCATTGATTAGGATGCCGTCTTGTAAATTTTCTTCGGACGTCGGGCCGCCGGCGCCAGTATTCCCAATATAGACATCTGGATATCTGTCATCATTTAAATGGCTTGTTCGTAACACCAGCGTCGCGCGGCTTTGAACGCCATCAGCTACAATAGCATTTGGTTGTCTTTGAAATGTGCCATCGCCCATATTTCGGAAAACTGCGTCCGTATTGGCCAATTGTCCAACTGGGTCATCATCCCCAACGCGATTAATGACCAATTGTGCAACATATAAATCGACCCAACCGTCAAGGTCGTAATCGAGGAAGCTGGCACTTCTGGTTTGACGGCACCCATATTTTACAACCGATTGAACGGCTTCAACCTGGGCAGTGAATCCAGGCGAACATAAGTCTACGCCTGCGTCAACAGCAACATCGCTAAACATACTTCGTCGTATACGATTGTTGTTTTCAACGAAGTTGTTTTTGAGCAGTAAATTGGGCGGACCATCATAGGGGTTTCCTTCTGCGGTCCCTGTGCTCCATTCTTCGTGGGCGGTATAGACATATAAATCTGTGTCACCGTCCTTGTCATAATCTGCGGCAATAGCACCAGCATATTCATAATTTGGCAGGTCAGGCAAAAGAACATCTGCAAGCCTGAACGTGCCATCGCCATTATTGTAATAGAGATGCGGACGAATATTTTGTCCTGCCCCATCATCATAGCCATTTGTCGTGAATATATCGGGATAGCTATCATTATTTATGTCAATCCAGACAACACCAAGACTATGTCGGGTGCCCGAATAATAAAAATTATCTGCGAGTCCGGCGGCGCTTGTTACGTCCACCATCTCGATTGGGTCTTCGGCGAATGCGCTCGTTTGCGCGAGCCCGAGTGAGAGAAGTGACAGACAGGATGCCTTTAGAAGGGCGTTAAGCGAAAAATTTGCCATTTTAAGGCTCCTGAATAGTCATTATATGACCGGTTATGTCTGTTATAGTTTGCACGGGCGTATCTATATGCGGCCAGAATAACTTGATCTCTTCCGCAGTCTCGTCGCCCAAACCAAAAAATATTCTGTTTTCATCAAGGGAGTGTAGGCTCGAACCGCCCTGGATTTGACGGATTAGTTTTTTGCCACTGCTTGTGGTGACTTCGACTTTTAAGCCAATCCCGTCGAGATTGCTGCGCGTTGGGTCGATGTCTATGATAAGCGAATTGTTTCCGAGCGTGTCTGCCGCGAGATTTCTAAAAAGCTGTAGATTTCCATCTTGGTTGACAACAAGAAGGTCACGGTCACCATCCCTATCATAATCGGCGAGAGCTGTTCCCCGGACATTACTTGTCGCAAGATCTGTCCTGCTTGTTGTTGTCGCGCCCAAATCCGTGAAAATAGCGGAATCGCCGCCTTGTTGAAGCGCATTCGGGTTTCTAGGTCGTCCGCCGCCCACCATGAGATCCATTTTCCCATCTAGGTTAAAGTCGTCAAAGCTCGTTCCCCAAGACAGATAAAAATTCACGCCATAAAGATGCGAGACGTTCTGTGTGTAACCGGTTCCATGTGAAACATAGAGCGTATTGCCGACACGGTTTGGATCCAGATCATTAGAGGGGTGAAACGGTACATCTGTAATATATATATCAAATCTGCCATCATCATTTATGTCTGCAAATGAAACACCCATCACTGCCGGTGTGTCTTTGCCAATATAGTCATGGGCTTGGACTAATTTGCCGTTTGTATCATTTAGTAAAACGCCGTCTTGCAGGTCTTCCTCAGCCGTTGGGCCTCCAGCCCCGGTATTGCCGATATAAAGGTCAGGATATCTGTCTTCATTGAGGTGACTTGAGCGGAGGACCAACGTCGCGCGATTTGCGACTTCATCAGCGACAATTCCATTGGGTTGTCGTTTGAACGTCCCGTCTCCCATATTTTTGAAAAGACCATCTGCATTGGCGAATTGTCCAATTGGATCATCATCGCCCACTCGGTTCAAGATCATTTGAGCGACATATAAATCCACCCAACCGTCCAGATCATAATCCAAGAAGGTTGCGCTTCTGGTTTGGCGACATCCATATTTCACAACGGATTGTACGGCTTGAATCTGAGCTTCAAAGCCCGATGAGCATAAATCTACGCCCGCTTCTGCAGCGACGTCGGTAAACATATTTTCCTGAATTCGGCTGCCATTTTCGATAAAGTTGTTCTTCAATAGAAAATTGGGAGGACCATCATAAGGATTGCCAGACGCTGAGCCTGTTATCCATTCTTCGTGGGCCGTATAAAGGTATAAGTCCGTATCACCATCCCGATCATAATCTGCAGCGATTGCGCCAGCAAATTCATAATTTGGCAGGTCTGGTAACAGCTCATCTGCATCTCTGAAGCCGCCTCTTTTGTTGTTGTAGTATAGATGTGGACGTAAATTATCCCCAGTGCCATCATCATAGCCATTTGTCGCCAATATATCCGGATAACCATCATTGTTGAAATCAAACCAAATAACGCCAAGGCTATGTCGTGTAGGAGAGCTGAAATAGTCTCCATCCAGTCCGGCTGCCGCCGTCACATCCAGCATTTCAATGGGGTCAGTCGCATGGGCATTCATTTGACCGACACTAAAATAAATCATCGAAAAGAAAGAGACCTTCAAAAAAGACTTAAGTCTAGGCTGAACCATATTATTTGCCCCTCATTTTAATGCTGTCATCGATTATAGAGCTCTCTAGAGCTTGTACAGATTCGGCAGCACCGTCGACCCCACCGTTTCCCAAAAACGAAAATCATCCTGAGGCTTGTTCGTTAGAATACTCATGTCTTTGACTAATTACAAACCTTTTCTGCTCAGCCTTACGCTCTAAAACATCAAGCCTCTCTGGCTTGTTCAGTTGCGCCCCATATTCCACGAGTTCACGCACCCTCTTGAGAAGCCATAAAGCATCATCTATGTGCCCATGTTTTATCAAGGTAGCTGCAATTTGGGTTCCTTGATTGGCATTCTTTCCTTGGTCATAATAAACAAGAAACAAGCTTTTGTAATCGAGCTTTTGTTCGATCATGTGGCGCAACCTTAAAAATCTCCAATTATGCATCGTTTGATCAGTTTTTCGAGCCTGCTGAATAAACGCATCTATGAGGGAGTCGGGAAAATTAGGCGGGGGCCCTGGCTCAATTTTTGGCGCTACAATCCTCGTATAGTCAACCTCACCTTTAGTAAAATCTTTCAGCCATAAAATATCTGACATCGCATTAGACAAAAGTTTCTCGAAATCAAAATCGAGTAATCTGAATTTATTACCAAGCTCGGCATTAGATATAACGGGCATCAAACTACGTGGTCTATTTTCATTATACTTTATTCTCCCCAATGAAAAGTCATAGGGTGGGAAGGAGCGGTTTAATTGCTCAAGAAACCAAGCAAATTCATGGTCTAAACTTTCATTTTTGCGAAAACTTTTATAATCAAATTTGAGATCTTCATGATTAATGTTCAGCACAGATGTAAGAAAATCAGAGATAACATCTGACCCAATCAGCCCTCCTGAAAAATTGCGGACAATGATGTTTTCTTTCCCGAAAACGTCCACAAAGGGCTCTAAACGACTTTTGTAATTTGGGAGTAAAGTTTCCGGGCCATTCTCAATAGGAGCAGTTGTCGGCCGTTGATAAAGAGGGTTTATCAAAGTTCCATCTAATATTTGGTCAATTGTCATACCGCTTTTTATAAATTGTTGTGCACAGCTTGTAGAAAACGAGATGGGTTCGCGTGCATAGAAAACGATTTTGAATTTATTAAAGTAAGGCTTAACGAAATCATAAAAAGTTTGAATTCCGGGCGTCACGCCATGGCTAAAGCCTTCTCCAGATATAATAAATCTATCAGCGCTTATACTGTTCAAGGCATCTTTTAAGGTGCTAATCCTTTGATCTTTCCAACGCCTTATACTTTCCTCGTCAAAACAACCAATACGAGAAAAGTGCCTATGATTATTTGTAAAAGCAGCTCCTAATTTACTATGGTTTGCATAGGCCGAAAAATAGTCGATATTATGATTTTCTAAAAAATAGTCCCGATTAATGTGTAGGAAATTTTGCAGGCTGCTCGAACCAGTCTTATGCATTCCAATATGGAGAATGAGTGTCTTTGACATGGTTGCTGAATAATTGATATTTGTAAAAAGGTCAAACTTTCGCAATGCTAATTGGTGGGCCGGACAGCATGAAACTAATGTCAGTGAAAGAGAAGTTGTATCCTGTCATACAACGAAATAGAAAACCCGCACTTTTTGATGCGCCTCAACCTATTCTTCTTTAATATTTGCTGGCTAATTGTTGTATGGTATACGGTCAATGCAATGAGTTTCTTTTCCACGATAGCCTCTGAACAAAACATCTCTATTGAATCTAATTTTTTCAACCAAATATATATTGGAACATGTTCTCAACCCGCATATCCTAAATTTCAATATGTCAGTCACGATGGATAATAAGTCAGTCTTTATTATCGACAATATCGAAAGAGAGTTTTCAATAGAAAATTCGCCTCTCTTTCGATATGGAAACGAAGAACGATTATCCTCACATTCAACTGATATCACTTATAATCAACCCTGGTATAATGAAGGTTATGAAGAGTTTGATTTTTTGGAACAGGATGAGTTCTCTGCTCTTAAAAACGGGTTGGAACTAAGTATAAAACATATTGTCGAACAAGAATGTAGCTCAAATTTAGATGGATTTTGTTTAGAAAAATATCATCATTATGTAAAAGATGATAAAGAGCATTTTAAAGTTGTATCACGCACGCGTGATTTATTTTCCGACGATTTCAGCTTCCCTATAAAAAATCTCATTCCTAGACTTGGCACGATTTTGGGCTTTCCTTTGACAGATAAAGATCCAAGAACAAAACGTCAGCTCCATATTATTGTCAGGATAAATCGACCAGAATCAAATGACTATAATCCTCCCCATAAAGATATTTATGAAGGCGTCGATAAATTCTCCTATATTCCACTTTTTGTGAATTTCTGGATTCCGATTGCAGGGGCAAATCAAAAATCAAATCTACCCATCGCCCCCAAAAGTCATCTGATTGCTGAAAATCAGATTTTACGAACTTTTGATGGCGGCGTGTTACAAGGAAATAAGTACCGTGTCCGTATGATAAAATCATGGGGTGGCGAAAATAGCTTGGTCAGAAGTAAGGTAAAATATGGGCAAGTTTTGATCTTCTCATCCCATCTCATTCATGGCTTAGGTATTAATGATAATAAAGATCAAACACGGATTGCATTAGAATTCCGTCTTTTTAAAAAACTATGAAAGTAATTGCGTCGAGCTTGAACCCCCTCAAGGGCTTTGGCCTCGCAAGCTCCTTCAGGTACAGCGGTTATCGCTAGTGGATTATTTAGCAAATATCGCATTTTTTGTTAAAAGTAACATTCGACTAGCGCCGCGGAACTTTCAGCTTGGAACAATAGCGGCTTTGCCATAGCAAAAAAACGGTGTTTTGAGTATAGGCCGTTTTAACTTGGTTGAATTAATCCCGCTATCTGCGAACCGAATTACTTTTCTTCTCCAGAAGTAACGTTTTTTCTAAAATTCTTTATGGTTGGTTCAAGAGAACCATCAGCTTTTTGAATTATTCCCGTAGCTGAAGACACGGCAGCAAACAAAAAAGACCCTACAACTAGGCGTTTCGGCGGCAAAAAGTGTAAAACATTTCCTGAAAAGTGTAAAACAAGGCGCAATCAGAAATTCTGACGCTGCGTAAATCATTGATTTTATTAGGTAAATTTGGAGGCACCACCCGGAATCGAACCGGGGTACACGGATTTGCAATCCGCTGCG
>CAZPLJ010000027.1:0-23135 GCA_964587545.1 uncultured Caulobacterales bacterium
CCCGACCAACCCGTTATGAGCGGGTGGCTCTAACCAACTGAGCTATCCCCCCACTTGATCGAAGCGGCTCTATAGCGCGAGTGACCGCGGGTTTAAAGTAAAATTCTCGGTTCTGAAACAAAAGTTTGAGCAAAAGGTCGTTTTATGACATACTCACCTATGCTTGGGGACGTAATGGAGTTGATTATGAAGACCTCACTATTCACAGCAGTCGCTATCGCCCTATTAGCCTGTAGTCCTGTTGCCGCCCACGATACGGGGGGACATGAACAGGCCGAGCTTATTTCCGTCTCCGGCACAGGCGATGCGAGTCGCGCGCCAGATATGGCCACCGTGTCCGCCGGCGTCGTCTCAGAAGCCCTCACCGCGCAGGATGCCATGCAGAAAAACGCGGCGGCAATGAGCAAAGCTTTCGAGGAGCTAAGGCGAGCCGGTATCCAAGAAAAGCATATTACGACATCGCAAATGTCGCTTCATCCGCAATATAAAAAATTTGACAACGCCACACAATCGCGCGGCATCTCAGGGTATAGCGTACGTAACACGGTCTCGGCCAAAACCTATGACATGGAGAATGTCGGGCCTATGCTGGACGCGCTCGTTAAGGCGGGCGTGAATAACATTAACGGTGTGAACTTCGGCATGAAAAACAGTGAAGACGCCAGGTCAGAAGCCCGTATCGAAGCCGTCAAAAAAGCCCGCGCCAAAGCTCAGGAAATGGCGGCAGCCGCTGGCGTGCGCTTGGGACGGATTAAATCCATGAATGAAAGCGGTGGCTTTAGTCCGCCAGCACCTGTCGCTTATGCGCGCGGGGCTGCATTCTCAGCAGCCGAATCCACCCCAATCTCTGCGGGTGAACAAACGCTGCGTGTCACTGTGAATATGGTGTTTGAGATCGAGCAATAGCGCGAAATCAACTCCGCATTCATCAATTCACGGGCGGATGATAGATCTCATTGTTTTCATCCAGCAGGACAACATTTGGCGCATAATTACGCGCCTTTTCAGAATCCATCTGGCAATAGGTAATAATAATGATTTTATCGCCAAGCTGAACGCGCCGGGCCGCAGCCCCATTAAGGCCAAAAGTCTTGGATCCGCGCGGCGCAGTGATGGCATAGGTCGTAAAACGCTCACCATTGCTGATATTGAGGATATCCACTTGCTCATTGGGCAGAATACCAGCTCTGTCTAACAAATCCTGATCGATCGAGATCGATCCCTCATAGTTTAAATCGGCTTGTGTCACCGTCGCCCGGTGAATTTTGCCTTTCATCATAGTCAGCAACATAGCTGCCTCCTCATAGGTTACGCCTTAGATATAAAGTAATATTGGAATTGTCTTAAGAATTAGAACCAACATTTTTGCATAGCTCAGAGCTATTTATCCGCCGTTCATAACTTGGCGTCCAGTTTGGCTAGACGGCCCGACCCCTGCGCGGCTTGAGTTACGAATTTCATCGTTTGCTCTGAGCCGGATTTAAATTCTTTCTGCCCAGCACCATCACGGATTTTTTCTAGATTGAGCATGACATTTTCTGCCGTTTGCTGTGCGGGCGGGAGGAAAATCCCAGGCGTCTCATAGACTTTGGTTGCCGCATATCCGCCGGCGCCCGCACACATAATTAAACGGTTTGGCGCGTCATCGCAGACAAGCGGGATAAGACCAGCCGTTACACTTTCTACAGTTAATAACCCAAGCACATCATCTGGCAGGATATCCTCTGTCATGCGTGTTGTCGCTGTCGGGGAGAGACAATTGACCCGAATGTCATATTTCGCGCCCTCTAAACACAGCGTATTCATAAAGCCGACCACCC
The DNA here is from genome assembly GCA_964587545.1 of uncultured Caulobacterales bacterium. Lineage (GTDB taxonomy): Bacteria > Pseudomonadota > Alphaproteobacteria > Caulobacterales > Maricaulaceae > JACOMS01. The sequence continues at coordinate 1,821 of CAZPLJ010000027.1, forward strand.
CGGTTTTAGCTGCCCCATAATTAGTTTGGCCAAAATTGCCATAATTGCCGGACGACGATGTCGTCATGACAATACGGCCAAATTGACGCTCCTTCATATGGTTCCAGACAGCCTTGGTACAATTAACCGAGCCCATAAGATGTACATCCAAGACAAGCTTAAAATCATCCAGTTCCATTTTAGAAAAGCTTTTATCGCGTAAGATGCCCGCATTATTGACGAGGATATCAACATGCCCCCATGTATCAATGGCGGCTTTGACCATGGCATTGACTTCGTCCGCTTTGGTAACATTGGCACCATTGGCTATGGCGTCTCCGCCCGCGGCTTTTATCTCAGCTACAACCTGTTCAGCCATAGATTGCGACCCGCCGCTCCCGTCAACGGCTCCGCCGAGATCGTTGACGACCACTTTGACCCCGCGCTTGGCTAGCTCAATGGCGTGACTGCGTCCCAAACCACCCCCCGCACCGGTAACGATGGCAACGCGGTTTTTAAAATTGACTTCACTCATGATAATCCTCTTCTACCCAACAGGGGTCAATACGAAATAGACCAAGCCGCGACAAGCCTAAACAGCGCTTAACATAACGTGCGTTTTACAGGCCATCATTTATGAGTTAGAGAACTCAATATGATATCCAATATTTTGCACCGGAGACCGCGATAGCCCTGCCCGCATTTATCCGCTGTGTAAGTTTTGAAAAGGTAGGTTAGCATCCAACCTTTTGCATTATTTATTCGGGGTCCGGCTGAGAAATTATTTGATCTGGCGGATGAGCTTGGGTTTGAAAATGAAATGGCCGCATTGGCTGTCTCTATTTTCGAAGACGGGCCAGACAGCCTCCACCTCCAAGCTCTGTACAATAACAAACAAGATGCTCAAGCGGCTTTAGCACGGTTAAATTTGTCAGGCGCCACAGAGCATTTCATTACCCAACTTCCCGATGAAGATTGGGTCGCGAAATCCCAAGCCGGTCTTCCACCCGTCGAAGCGGGACGGTTTTGGATACATGGGGCGCATGATGCTGACAAAATTCCTACCGATATTCCGTGGCCGGTTAAAATCGAGGCGGGAGCCGCCTTTGGCACAGGTCATCACGGGACAACGAAAGGCTGTTTGCTGATTTTTGATGATTTGCTTAAGCAAAATTATCGCCCAAATAAAATACTGGACCTCGGATGCGGGGCCGGAACTTTGGCCATTGCCGCAGCCAAAGCGCTGTCCATAAATATACTCGCAACTGATATCGATGCCGATGCCGTATCCGTCACCTTGCAGAACGCCAACATCAATAAGGTCGGAACATATATCAATGCGTTAACGGCTAATGGTTTTGATAGCGATGCTCTAAAAGATCAGCAATTTGATCTTATCTTTGCCAATATACTGGCTAAGCCGCTCATGGGACTGGCACCGGATATATCAAAAGCTATGATGGCTGAGGGTCGTGTGATCCTGTCGGGCATATTAGCGGAACAGGCCGAGGATGTAACCCAAGCCTTCGAGAGCTTAGGTTTAGTTATAAAGCCTTATCCAACCCTAGAAGGGTGGACAAGTCTGCTAGGAATTAAGCCTGCGTGACATGGCACTGCCACGCGAGAGCCGTTCCTAGATTGCGCGGTTAGCGCGACGTTCGCGACGAATATTGCGGCGTGGCATAATACCATGAACGCTACGTTCGCGACGTGACTGAGCTCCCTCGAAGACGGGAGCAAAAGTGCGGGGTGCTTCTGTTTGAAACCCGCGTCCGTTAAACTGTGTAGTCATGTCAGTCTCCTTTCTTCTGCATGAGCTTGATTTAGTTAAGCGTGGGGAAAATCAGAACCAACACTCGCGCCTTTATAGATATGCACAAATGCATAGACCGTATCTATGCCATTGTTTTTATTGAAAATTAATGAGTTATTAGGAAATTAACCATCACCAAAAACATATGTCTTATTCTGTATTTCGACATTTGGGGGACGTTTATTAACCTCATAGTAATTCCATCCGCTCCGTAAATTGCGCCAAAAACGTATATTTTCGTCCTCCGCGAAAGTACTCATATTTTTGTCTGTCATAGGAAATGGAAAAACATGTACCCTTACAAACGCCTGACCGCGCTCAAAAGCTTTCGTCATTAAGGTGTAAATTTCTTCTATGCCGTCATTGGTCATAGCATAGCAGCCAATCGAGACACAGTCGCCATGCACCATGAGATAGCTACCTGTGCGACCATGCGCTCTATCATAAGCATTCGGAAACCCCAGATTGAAACTCAGATGATAGTTTGAATTTGGATTCATCTGAGCTGGCTTGACGAAATAGAAACCTTCCGGTGATTGCCCGCCACCTTCTTTTAGCTTTGGTCCTAAATCACCCGACCAGCTACAGATATCCCAACTTTTAAAAAACACATATTCGCCATCGCTATTTTCGACAAAGGCTTGCAGATATCCATCCTTAGCCGTTCCATCTCGTGATTTAATAATGCGAAGGAAAACATTGGAACCGAGTTCCATTTTTTCTTGTTGAAGGGCCTCGTTAAGAGACGCGGTGTGGCGCTCCAAGGCTAAACTGGTTCGCTCGGAGGTTGAGGATGCCATCGTCAGAGAGAATAGAACCATCACCCCAATTAGGATGACTGCTATAAAATATTTGAATTTCAAAGTTCTAAGATGTAGCGGTCGATATCGCTGGGATGCGTAAGACCTGCCCGGGATAAATCTTGTCCGGATGGGTCAGCATTGGCTTATTTGCCTCGAAAATTTCCGGATATAAGCGCCATGTTCCGTAATAGGTTTTAGAAATTTTTGAGAGCGTATCGCCAGAGACAACAGTGTGGAATTGAGAGGCGCGGCCACCGACACCGACATCCGCCTGATCTTCAACGGCTTCCACACCCTCGACATTACCCACCGCTAGGATGATTTTCTCTTTCATTTCTTGAGACACGGCTTTTCCGCTGACAGATACTTTGCCATCATCATTCACACTGATGTCAACACCGCTCGTATCAAGGCCTAAATCTTCTGTTTCCTTTTTCAGCGCCTCTTCGGCTTGTTTGCCTTTAAACACTTTTCCTAAAATTGCACGGCCTGCGGCCTTTGCAAATGGTATCATTCCAAACATTATTTTATCTCCTCTTTCTTATAGCTTTATTCATATCATGAATCTTTTCGTGGCGATAATGTGACGATCTCCTCAGCCAAAGTCGGATGTACAGCACATGTCGCGTCAAAATCGGCTTTAGTAAGACCGGCTTTGACGGCGATCCCGAGCGCCTGTATCAGTTCCCCTGAATAATCTCCCACGAGATGTATGCCGACCACCGTTTCTTTCTTACCAGCCGTGATAAGCTTCATATAGCAACGATGCTGCGACCCTGACAGGACATTCGCCATGGGCCGAAAGTCCGTTTGATATACGGTGATAGATCCATGGGCCTCTTTGGCTTCACTTTCTGTCAAACCTACCGTACCAGCTGGCGGGCGCGTGAACACCGCACTTGCTATATTGCTGTGATCATATCCACGCGGATTGTCTTTATAAACCGTGTCGATAAATGCCATGGCTTCTCTGATAGCCACAGGTGTGAGGTTTACCCGGTCTGTCACATCTCCAACGGCATAGATGTTTTTTTGGCTTGTTTGTGAAAACTCATCGACAATCACAGCCCCATTTTTATCAATCTTGATCCCAGCCTTATCTAATCCCAAACCAACGGTATGAGGGCGGCGTCCGGTGGCCATCATGACCATATCTGTCCCGAGAGCGGAACCATCATCAAAACTGACTTTATAGCCACCTCCGACCCTTTTTATCTCAGTCGGACTTCCTCCAAATTTCAAATCAATGCCGTTGATTTCTTGGATCTTGCCAACTTTGCCTCGTACATCCTGATCGAAGCCGCGAAGGAGCGCGTCACCCCGATAAGCTTGCACTGTTTTGATCCCTAACCCGGCAAAAATACCTGCAAATTCGCAGGCGATATATCCACCTCCAACGACGAGAACGCGCTCAGGTAAGGCAGGTAATAAAAAGGCCTCATCGGACGTAATCGCAAATTCCCTACCTTTAATCTCCGGCATCCAAGGACGACCACCAACCGCAATTAAAATTGTCTCCGCGCTAATCTGCCGACCACTATCTTTTAACTCAACCGTGTGCTCATCAATAAATTCAGCGCGTTCCGTGAACAGATCAGCACCATTTCGTTCTAAAATGCCTGCGTAAATACCAGATAGTCGAGACACCTCGGTTTGAATATTATCTCGCAGGGTTAGCCAATCAAAAGTTGGTTTGTCGGCTGTCCAACCATAGCCTTCGGCTTTATTAAAGGAAGCCCCATAATCGGCTCCGTATACTAGGTATTTTTTGGGGACACAGCCACGTACTACACACGTGCCACCGGGACGGCTCTCTTCAGCAATAGCAACTTTTTTGCCCATTGAGGCGGCTAAGCGCCCAGCTCTGACGCCCCCGGAACCAGCGCCTAAAACGAATAAATCATAGTCGTATTTACTCACGGGCGAGCTCCATTACACGGGCATGGTCTTCTTCACCCACGATTATAACATCAGCAAGATCGATAAACAAGCCATGCTCCATCACGCCGGGGATTTGGCTAAGAAGATGTGCGGTCTCCCCAGGAGATGGAATTTTTTTACATCGGCTATCGAGAATATAATGCCCACCATCTGTGATTAATGGCCCGCTTCCATCTTTTTTCTCACGCAAAATAGTCTGAGCATCTTCACAACCTGATTTTTTCAATGCGGCATATATTTGCTCGGCCGTTAAAGCCATACCAAATGGGTCGATCTCAATGGGCAGAGGGAAAGCACCTAAACTGTCAACGATTTTGGAATTATCGACAATCACGAGCATTTTATCAGAGGCTTGAGCAATGATTTTTTCCCGGAGCAAACATGCACCACCGCCTTTTATTAGGCTAAACATTTGATCGACTTCATCGGCACCGTCGACGGTTAACTGTATTCCCTTGACCATATCCACATCAATTAATGGTACACCATTCTCTATGGCGCATTCCTCGGTTGCTTTGGAAGTCGGCACCCCTTGAACTTTCAGACCCCCGGCAATTCGCTCTCCGAGACGTTCGATAAAAATTTCTGCGGTCGACCCGGAGCCAAGCCCCAATGTCATACCATCTTCGACAAAATCCAGCGCGGCCATTGCCGCATTTTCTTTAGCTTGGCTCATAAATTACGTCTTGTTTTTCTTCTTTTTCTGGTCGGCATGATAGCGCTTTGCCCAACCGTCTTTATTTACTTGTTGAGCCCTTGCTAAGGCAAGCGCATCAGCTGGTACATCTTTCGTCACAACACCCCCGGATCCCAAGAAAGCTCCCTTACCTAACGTCACGGGTGCGACCAAGGATGAGTTTGTTCCAACAAATACTCCATCTTCAATGGTCGTAACATGTTTGAAATAGCCATCATAGTTACAGGTGATTGTCCCCGCTCCAATATTCACATCACGGCCCAGCTTGGCATCGCCAATATAGGAGAGATGGTTGATCTTGCTCCCCTCACCGACTTTGGTCTTTTTGGTTTCGACAAAATTTCCAACCTTTGTATCATTAGAGAGCTCCGTACCCGGTCGTAATCGTGCAAAGGGGCCAATAATAGCACCCTCACCAATTTGGGTGCCCTCGATGTGGCAATAGGGGTGTATGATCGTATGAGACCCAATCGTGACGGCGGGACCGAAAACCACATTAGCACCGATCTCGGCGTCATTTGCTATCTCGGTATCATAAGAAAAATAGACGCTCGCCGGATCGCGTAAGGTGACACCTTTTTCCAGCATGCGTGCCCGCATTCTATCTTGAAAAGATTGTTCGGCGATTGCCAAGTCTATCCGTGAATTTACACCCAAAACCTCAGACGCATCGGCGCGAACAGCCACTGCTTTAAGCTGATCCCCGCGGAGTATTTCGACGATATCTGTAAGGTAATATTCGCCCTTGGCATTTTCATTAGTCACACGCGCAAGAGCCGAATACATATCGCTGGCCTTGGCCGCGATCACACCGCTATTACAGAGGTGTACTGCTAACTGCTCAGCTGTAGCCTCTTTGGCTTCAACGATTGCCAGCAATTCTCCGTTTTCTTCAATAAGCCGCCCATAGGCTCCGGGTTCGTCAGGCTCAAAACCCAAAACGGCGAGATCCGCTTCGTTTTCAATCGAAGCATACACCATTTCCAAAGTATCTTCTTCGATGAGCGGTGTATCAGCATAAAGAACAGCGAGGCTGCCATCAAAGTCTTCCAGATGATCTTTTGCTGCCAGAACCGCATGACCTGTTCCCAATTGAGGTTCTTGGATGGCAATATCGAGACCTAAGCTCTCAGCCGTTGCTCTGACGTCTGTATTTGCTTCGCCCACAACACAAACAAGTTTCTCAACGCCGGCAGATCGCGCAAGGGCCGTCACCCATGCCAGCATAGGACGCCCCCCGACAGAATGCAGGACTTTGGAGGATGAGGATTTCATACGCGTGCTTTTACCAGCAGCGAGAATTACAGCAGCGCGTTGCTTTTTCATCTGAGCCTCATAAGGATATTCGTGATTCGAAATAATGTTTAGCGCAAGCCCAGCGCTTATGCACGACAGGAGTCGCTGAAAATGCAATTTGATAACTTATCTATATGCTTTGATCTGGACGGGACGCTTGTTGATACGGCCCCCGATCTTGTTCGGGTCCTAAATCTTGTCATAGCGGAAGACGGTTTAGAGCCAACTGATTATACATCAGCGCGAAATCAGGTGGGTTTGGGAGCGCTCAAGCTTATCCGAGAGGCGTTCAAACGTGCAAATCGGGCAATAACCGAAAATCGGGAACAAGAACTTTTGGATTTATTTTTAAAACTCTATGAGGAGGACATCGCCCAACTTAGCCAGCCTTTTGCCGGCGTTATCTCGACCCTACAAATTTTGAAACGACAAGGTGCGCATTTGTCTGTTTGCACAAACAAACCTGGCTATCTGGCAAGACCTTTAATTTCGGCACTTAATATGGATAACTATTTTGATAGGGTCGTCGGGTCGCGTGACGGCTATGCGTCTAAGCCGTCACCGGAATTAGTTTTCGCAGCAGCCGGTCATCGTCGCAACGATGACATTATCATGGTCGGTGACTCCACCCCGGATATTCTCGCCGCCAAGGCAGCAAGGGTTCCCGGAATTTTAGTAACTTATGGCTATGCGAACATGCCCTGGGCACGAATGCGGGCAGAAAAGGTGTTACGCCAGTTCAGCGAACTGCCAGCAGCATTACTCTCCATCCGCGCCTAAGCAAAATTTTCAGTTGAACTAACTGGTACTCCGTTGATCATATTGGATCTTACATCGGTACGGGCTGAGCGCATAGATGGCAAAAAGCCAGCCTGAACAAGATTTATTCTGACGTCTTTTCCACGATCCGACCAGTAAGCCTCAATTTGTGCTTTGAGGCGCTCAGCGCCTTCACGTGTACAATAATCACTTTTCATAGTGTCCTCGTTTTGGAGCCGCCTTCGTCCTCAAAGCGACCGGTTGCTTGTTTCCCCTACTTCTAGTTACGAGAATTACGCTCAAATTCAAGCCAAATAATTAGTTTTACGAATAAAATTTTTGTAATGTACTTTTTAAGCGAATTTTCAGCATCTGTTCATATAGCATATCCTACACATTTATACCGTCATAACTGTATGTTATGCACATTTTGGCGCTTTTTCTCTTGAAATCCACCATACATGAATATAAGTTAAACTTATACTCGAGGGATATATGGATAACTTAAAAAGCCGAATCAAACAGCGCCGCAAAAATATTGGTCTATCGCAGGCTAAATTTGCGGCCGCGACAGGCGTAAGCCAACCGACAGTCGCAAATTGGGAAAATGGAAGCCATATCCCTCGGCAAAACGCTATCAAACGGATAAGTCAAGCCCTCGATGTTGACGAAAGTTGGTTGTTACTAGGAGACAGCCCTCGCAATCATACAGCACAAGATTATCTCGCTCAGCCGATAAGGCATGTGCCCATACATTCCTGGCCGACGGCTGGTAAAGCGGTCTCTGACACAGCACCTATTGGATACTTCCCTTACCCTAGTCAGGAAGAGCACACCTTTGCTCTGATGGCGCAGGACAAACAAAATGACCCGAACCATGTCATGATTTTTGATCATAATACGCAAAATTTAAGTGATACAGATAGTTGCCTGTGGTCCAATGGACATGAAACAGCGATTAACCAAGTCTGCGATATCCCACTCGAGGCCAACATTATCGGCCGACTTAAAACGGATATAAAATCCTATTAAAAAAAAAGCGCCCCTAAAGGGCGCGCTTGTAAAACCTAATTTAGTTAGAGCTATTTACCGGAACCGTACTCTTCCTTCACGACTTCCTCAGCCTTTTCCATGACTTCACCTTTGGCATCGCCGGATCCATATGATTCAGCTTTTTCCATGGCACCTTCAGCTTTTTCCATGGCACCTTCAGCTTTTTCCATGGCACCTTCAGCTTTTTCCATAACTTCGCCTTTAGCGTCGCCAGATCCATATGCTGCGTCTTTCGCGCCGTCAGCCATATCTCCAGCTTTATCCATGGTTGAAGCAGCTGCCTCTTTAACATCGCCCATAGCATCACCAGCCATGTTTTTGGCGCCATCAGCCATTTCTCCGGCTTTATCCATGGTTGAGCCCGCAGCATCTTTAACATCGCCCATAGCGTCACCCACCATATCTTTGGCACCATCAGCCATTTCTCCGGCTTTATCCATAGTCGCAGAGGCGGCATCTTTTGCCGCATCAGTAGTTGCAGCGGCTGCGTCTTTGGCTGCATCAGCAGTCGCTTCCGCCGCATTTTTAGTTGTTTCAGCAGCTTTCTCAGCAGCACCACAAGCGCCAAGAGACAACGCAGTCCCCATTAAAGCCGCAATCCATAATTTTTGAGACATTATTTTCTCCTCTGTTCCGTCCCCACAAGTCTACATATTAACACGTAGTTAACAATAAAAGCTACACAATTTAGCATCGCGAACGAATTTTAATTACTCAAATCCTCTAAATTCGCATCATTTTGCCGAATAGCCGCTTCAAGACGCGTTTCTGCGTCTTGTAAATTTTTCTTTGGGTCTTGATAAAAAGCCGTCATTTTCATCGCCGACATCATAATTTTATTTAAAATACGGCCCCCTAATTTCATAGGCCGATTAAAATCAAATAACAATATGACCCGTTCTTCGTCTGTATCATTCCACACTTCATGTTCATATGTGTCATCAAACACGAAAATCTCTCCCGGTTTCCAAGCCGTGATAGTATCGTCAACGCGTATACGACATTTTTCGTACGCCTCTGGTATTAACAATCCCAAATGCGCCCTAACAATTCCCTTCGTCACTCCCGTATGGGCTGGAATATGGTACCCCGGAGCCAGTATAGAAAACCACGCCGTCTGTAAATTCGGGACCTTTTCTAATATTTCACACGTTCGGGGCGCTAATTTTGCGTTTTTTTCAAGCTTTTGCCCGAAGCCAAATAGAACAAAGGTCTTCCACTGTTTTTCCTTGGCAATACGATATTGATCTGGAGAGACATCCTCAAATCCAGGAATTGCATCCCGATATTTAAGAACTTCCTTGGCTTCATCGCGAATTGCTTCCCAAGCATCCGTGAAATAATTCAAAAACTCGAAATATTCATTGGGGATTTTTGGAGTATCCGGGACAACTGATTGTCGACTCTGGTAGATAGATACAGCTTTGAGAAGCTTTTTTCCGTTTTTCTTGACAAATGCACGGCGCGGACTGCTTAGCGTTTTGGGCTTCTCAGGCGTGGTAGTCGTATCTGACATATTATTTCTTGCGTAAAAGCTTGCTTTCGGCCTTGTGCATATAATCGCGAGCGACCGGCAGCGCATCGACGTTTTTAGCCAACTGAATTTGGAAATTCATATGTTTGCCGTGTCTAAATGCGATTTCGCTGACGATTAAGTAAAATTCCCACATTCGGCAAAAGCGCTCATCAAACATTTCTGCCGCTTTTTTGCGGTTTTTCTGGAACCTATTATCCCACTCCAGCAAAGTCTCTGCATAATGAAGACGCCAAATTTCGATATCCGTGACCCATAATTTTTCTTTTTCGATCTCTGCCAATGTTTCTGAAAGAGCGGGCGAATATCCGCCTGGAAAAATATACTTTCTTATCCATGCTCCGGTTGTTCCCGGCCCACCTTTTCGACCAATAGAATGAACTAATGCGCAGCCATCATCCGTTAAGAGCTCGCGAATTTTTCCAAAATACTCACGGTAATGCGCAATCCCCACATGCTCGAACATACCGACTGACACAACGGCGTCGAATTTTTCTTCAACATGACGATAATCTTGCAGTCGAATATCTACTTTATCTGTGAGACCTCTTTGTTTGAGACGCTCGCGACCCAAAGCATGTTGCTCGTCTGACAGTGTTACCCCTACGACCTCACAATCGTAGTTTTCAGCTATATACATGGCCATACCGCCCCAGCCGCAGCCAATATCCAAGACCCGCATACCCTTTTTTAGATTTAGTTTGGACGCAATATGCGCTTTTTTCAGCTCCTGCGCCTCCTCCAAAGTAATATCCTTACGTGGCCAATACCCGCAGGAATATTGCATGTCTTTGTCTAGAAACAACTTATAAAAGTCATTAGAAAGATCATAATGGTGCTGAACATTTTCACGAGATTTTGTGACTTTGTTTCGCTGATGAAAACGCCGTACTTTTTTTAAGCTAGTCTTGAGAGCCTTTTGAATCGGCTGAGTTCTTAAAGCGTCACGGTTAAGGGCGAAAACATTCAAAAAATCCCGAATTGTATAGCCTTCCTCCATGGTGAGAGTGCCGTCCATATAGGCTTCACCAGCTTTAAGTTCAGGATTTACAAAAAGCGAGTTATACAGAGCAGCATCATGAATTTTCGCAACCGCGTGAGGCGTGCCATCCCCACCGGGGCCGAAGACATGTTCTTCACCTTCCGCGTCAATAATTTTCAATTGACCTACTTGTACAAAGCGGGTCATCATTTTGGATAAGAGTTTCATGCGCGCGCTCTTACAGCATTGTTAAATAACCGCAAACCTCTTTCTTGCCATGTCATGATCTCCAAATATAGATCGACAAATTTCGTAATCCTCTGGTGTATCCAATTCGGCCCAAGTCGCACCTTTAATATTTGTCGTTGAAACTTCAATGCCAGACTGTGCCAAGTCATGAATAACGCTTAGATACCAATTTTTGGTGCCGGCTTCCTCATGCATTAGATTTTTTAGCTTTTTTGTGAAAATTTTACAACCATCGCCCATGAAGCGTAGCAAGCCAATCGATTCACCATGTGTTTGAGGCGGCGTTAATGTCTTCCCAATCGCGGTGAGTTGTTTTCCATCCAATGAAACTTTCATATCGTCACCATCATACTGATCTTTTTGATCAATAGTCACTGAGATGTTCTGCTCTTTCGCATTTAGAATAGTCTCCAAAACACGCGGACTAAACAAAGTGTCACCATTTATAAGGATGAAGTCAGATTTCATTGACTTTCGCGCCATCCAACAGCTCGCTAGATTATCGGCGACTTGATAAAAGGGATTAAATAAGGTTTTAACTTTAGGACCACATTCACGCTTAGCGATTTCTTCTTCGACCATATGTGCATTAAAACCAGTTACAACCGTGGCTTTTTCGATGCCAAGCTTGAATAAGGTGTCGAGTTGCATGCCCAAAACAGTTGTCATACCGATTGGCAATAAACATTTAGGCAGATCCGAAGTAAGAGGTAATAAACGTGATCCCCGACCCGCGCTCAAAATCACAGCATGCATTTATTTGTCCCCCGGCAAATTATTTCCAACTTACTACACTCAATCCATGGTTTGATGCTTCTTTAGAAAGCCGCTCATCAGGATCAACGAACTTTCCTATGTCATAAAAACTTAACAAAGCAAGATCAGAACGACTGTCAGAATAAGTTGTGATAATTGTGTGGTTTTGTTTCAATTCTGGGTTTCGCGAAATATATTCTTTGACGCGTCGTAATTTTTCTTCTCCGTAGCAATTTTCGCTGGCAAAATTTGGCAATAATAAATCGGCGCTATCCCATGCCATTTCCGTAGAAACATGATGTGGTATAAAAAGCTTACGCGCAATCTGCTCCACTAAGATATCTACCGCTGCACTCGCTATCATCAAATTATCACCTTGTGCCCTATGTCTTTCCAGTGCCTGAAGCGCCCCAGGTCTCAACCCCGATTTGATTTCCTTTTCTGCAAAGCGCTCGGCCATAATATCTAGGTTTTTACGACTTTTCCCAACCATCGACCAGCGCATCATAGCTTGTTTGACGCGAACGCGTGGTATTTGCCCACGTTTATATCGCCATTGCATCAATATTGTCGAAAATAGAAGCGGCAACCAGATATGTGGTCTGGTCTTGATATTCATCCAGACAAATCGTCCCCAAGTACCCCGTTTGGTAAGGGTGTAATCCAGATCAAAAATAACAAGCCCCGGTGAAGGGGTATTAAGCATGACTATCCATCCACGACTTCAGTGGGCGTTTAACAAATAATGAAACAAAAACTACAACCAAGTTGAAAACAATACAAGCCCATACCCATATCGCGACTGCGTAAAACCCCCATTTCGACGCTACCGGTACAAATATAGACGCGATTATTCCTATCATAAAAATAAACATATTTGGATTTCGTCTCGCAATAACGAAACGCAGTCCCGAATTTATGGGCCGCCAAACGTGAATATGAAATCCGTGGAGAGCAATGAAAACACCTTCTATCGCCCGGTCAACGGCATACCCAATCAAAATAGCCAATAGCGCCAAACTCATTGCGTCAGACAACGCAAAGCTTGCACCCAGTCCCACAAACCACGCAATATACCAAAAGGGCGGATGGATTAAATCAATACCGTGATCATAGATATTACCCCATGCCGAATACGTCATCGTCGTACGAGCGAGTTTACCATCTACCGTATCCAAAAATGTCATGAACCACCCCGTTGCAAACCCGAGCAGCCATTCCCCTTGCCAGAAAAAATAAAGTGCGGCGAAAACCATGATTAGGCTTAGCGTTGTGACCATGTTGGGTGTGAGTTTAAGCCAGGCACAAAAACGGGTGACATGAAAGGCAGGAAGCGGCCAAATAAATTTTGTTACAAAATCTGTTATGCCCTTATATGAGCTATCAAACTGACGCTGCATGATATCAAGTACCGGTGTTGCCCGGACATCCAAAGCATACGGTGTTTCCATTTTTCGAAGCGCCTTATCATAGTTCCCGCCAAGCTCCTCCGGTGTCTTGGGCGTTACACCTAAAGCGTCAAAATCTACCACGTCCGTTGGTTGTCCACATGTCTTCTTAGCTTGATCCAATTCAAGCCCATTTATTGCGATGATTTTGCCGTCACAAACAAGCGCCGTGCTGTCACTTGCACCGAGAGCTTTCCCTAAACTGGCTGACAAGATCCAATTTACGTTGGCAACAATCCCATCGTCAAAATCTTTTTTTACATCACAGCCAGCCTTTTTATAAGCTCGACTTTGCCAATCCTTCAATGGCAGCCCCCAAATTGATTGGGAACTTTCGCCAATCAAATGCAACGCGATACCAGGTTTTTTTGACTGATTATCCATTGAAATTTTCGGAGCATTTAACGTTTGTCGAGCTACAAGGGCGACTATTCCAACAGCGAATAAGTTTCCAATTAATAATGCCCACCCTGGTGCCATCTTACCTATCGCATAACTTAACGCCAGAAATGCAATTACATACACAACTAATGTCGCGCCTCGCGTATATATCGCTCTCTCCGGTCGACCCGTTGCATAAAATATCGGATATAGCGGTGCTAATACACCTGACAGCGCCGCAGCTGGTACAAGTAGAGATGCCAAAGGCGCGGCCAAAATATAATCTGCGCCGAAAATACGACTTAATAAATCAGGTCCTAATATGAAGACCAATGCCGATAAGATAGCTCCGATTGATAAGAGAATGGCTGCCGCGCGAATGACCAACCTCCAGACTTTTGCGGCTTTTCCGTCCGTCACTAATTTCGCTAGCTCCGGATAAATAACCTGATCAAGTAGACTAAACCCATTTGATAATAGTCGCGCCACTTCCTCCGCAACTTTATAGACACCAGCCCAAACCGGACCAAAGATAGCCGTCACTAATAGGAGCGGTAGATTTTTGTGACCCGTTTGCAGAGTTGAGTCGATATTTGATTTAATAACAAATGACCAAAGCCCTTGCCGCTGATGTCTCAAATTTAAAGGTGCTGATATCACAGGCTTTAACAGCCCTCGGGATTTCAACTCCGCGACACCTAAACCTATCATAACCAGATAAGACATGAGCGATGCGACCATCCACACTATCAGAAAACCTTCAAATCCCCAGCCAGAAAGTGCCGCATAAAGCGCCCCGATAAAGCGCACCGTAGGCATAATTAAGGCGCGTACAGCCAGAGATTTAAAGCGGTCGAACAGACGCAAAACGCCGATAGATGCTCCAATTTGTCGAGTAAGAACTATGAGGCAGTATAAAGCCGCATACCAACGCAACTCGCCCACTGAAAACCCTTCCTTGGGACCAAAATACGGAAAAGTTGTCACTAACCACGCAATAAAACCAAACAAGGTCAAGGACAGAAGATAAGCAAAAATAACGCCTATCAAATCTAGAAATGCACCAAATTTGACAAGGCGTGTGAGGCTATTGACGTCCTCGTTTTTTAAATCTTCAGATCCAAACCGGATAATTGACTGCCAACTCGTGAAAGTCGCCACCTCCGCAAAGAACACCATAAACGCATGTAAAAATATAAGTGTTCCGAACTCCACCGGCGTAAGCATTCGTATAGCGACCCAAAAGGCCGCACCCGCCAAAACCACACCTAGGAACTTCGCTCCGATCATCAAACCCGTATTGGCAGCAATACGTTTTCCGACGGTGTGCTTATAATTAATCGAGAGGTCGGCGGTCATGTACGTGCTTTTAAAATCTGCTCGACTAATCTTTTATCGGACGGCTTATCAACATCTATAGCCGCCTCGGCAATCGGCAAAATAATCGGCTTAGCATTAATTCCCAATGTTTTTGAGGCATACTCAAACGCGCCAGTAAGTGTTAAGCGGCCCAATAAATAATACATTAAGATTTTTGGTCCGATTTGCGCCGCTAACTTGATTGGTGTTTTACGTAAATGCTGTGCCTGTTTCCAAAAGCTTATCGCTCTGAGCCCCCGTTCATTAGCAATATAAAATAGATTACACCCCGAAACCGACGTATCAGAAAATTTTAAATATGTCCGTTTTACATCCGGATAAGCAGGTTGGATAATAGATTTTTCCGCAAGTCCGACGCAAAAATCCGCACCGCTATTGTGGGCACTCGTCAAAAAATTTGCAATCATCTCGGGTGACAACAATGGATGATCACAAGTGGTCAATAGGCAGGGCAAACTTATCCCTTTTTCCAAGGCTGAATACGCGCTTTCAGCTGGGCCTGGGGCTGATGGGGATTGAATAAGACGATCATCATACTCAGCTTGAAACCCGCTAATATGATAAGGCGTATTAACCTCACTGGCATCCAATGCACTTAAAACATAATCGATCATAGGTCGGCCAAGCAATGGAATAATAGCTTTCCGCTCTACGCCAGCTTCAGCACATAATGGATCGACAACGCCCTCGCGTTGCCCTGCCAAAATCAAAACTGATGTCACAGGCTTTTCTCATACATACGATATGTCTTATAGTGAACTGCACTTGCCTGCTCAGCGATACTGATCATCCCTTTATTGCCTTCCAATATCCATGAGAGCTCACAATGCGTAAATCCATATTTGTTTTTGGCATTCGCAAATCCTGTCTCACACAACAGGCTAACCAATGCTAGACCTTTTCGCGTGTTATGCCATTTCTTACGAAGCCCCATGAGAGGCATACGGCACTGCTTTATCTTGTGCGCCTTTAGTCGATATAATAGCTTGGCCCATCCAAGAGGAAAAAGCTTACCGTCCAAGTCCTTCGTCGCTTCGTTTAGGTCCGGTATCATACAGGCAAAAGCGGCCGCCTCTCCGTCTATATATCCGATATGAAAACAGTCTTTCAATATTATAGGCTTCATTTCGTCGGCCAGATGTTTCACTTGAGAGTCTGTGAAAGGCAGAAAGCCCCAATTCTCTGACCAAGCGTCATTGAAAACCTCCATGGATAGCGCCATGTCTTTTTCATACTGGCCCATATTTATGGGTCGAGAGGTTATTGATTTATGGTTCTTCGCGTATTCAAACATCCGAGTGGCCATTTTTGGCCTTGGAAACCCGGCTTTTAAATCGGCCTGAAACGCGAACATATCAATAGTTTTTTGATAGCCTGACATTTCCAGAATTTGAGGATAATCAGCCCGACCAAACGGCATCATGATCACAGGCGGATGTTGAAACCCCTCCACCAGCATACCGCACTCATCATTCACACTCCATTGTGCTGGCCCCACAACTTTTTTCGCGCCTCGTTTCTTTAGCCATTCTTCGGCCGTTCTGATTAATGCCTGTCCAATATCTTTATCAGACACACAGTCTAAAAACCCGAAATGCCCGGCATCATCATGATGATGGTTTTGATGCGCTTTGTTAATAAAAGCCGCTATGCGCCCTACGATTTTGTTATCCCGCTTGGCTACGTAAAGCTGATAATCCAAACTCGCGAGTGACGGATTTTTGGAGACATCCATATATGCCTTACGCTCAAACCGCAGCGGTGGGCGCCAAACAGGATCGTTCCTATAAAGCTCATAGGGTAGATTGATAAACGCCTGCAGTTGAGCGGGCGTTTTTACGGAAATTATGTCAAGAACCATGCATGGCCCGAAGGTTTATTTGTCTTCGGCAGCCTTTTGCTTTTTCTTTGCCTTGCGGTCAACCAATATGAAGTCGATTTCTGTTCCCGTCGGTCCCACTTCAAATGAAGCTTCTTCGAATTTTGGAACTTTAAGACCTTTCATTTTCGCACCGTTGGATATCCCAACCGGTTCTTTTGGGGTCATGTCCCATTTTTTGTTAATCTTTCTGTTTCCGTTGCGATCGTGATATCCCGCCACAGCATACATTCCTGGTTCAGGGACATCTATACAGAGCACCATGGGGCCATCTTCGGCCGCGACACGCATGCTTCTTAACCGTCCCTTTTTGTGCAAAAAACCTTCGTCAGACGCGTAAAGTTCAAGCTTCATTATTCCAACATGGGTAACACCATGTACATTGACTCGAATTTGCTGGGTACCCAAAATACATTCGTCAGTTGGGTCATTCGGGCGTAAATCCAATGTATTTGTCTCGTGATGTGCTAAAGCATTGGAAGCGAAAAAAACCGTAGAAACGGCTAAAATATGACGTATAAAACGTTTCAAAATGTTATCCAATCAATCAATAATCGCGTTCGTAATTTTCATATGGGTATGCCAAAGGTAACAGTAAAGAAACAAATACGTTACATTACGACCTTTTAAGATGCATCGATGACGCAAAATTTAGCATTTCTGATTAATCCTGATAGTACGACTGTCAGAAAAAAGGGCTCTATCTTGTCTCAAATAGAAGCCCCGCTAACCCGAAACCTATATCAAATCACTAGCTTTGAGACGCTCCCATCAGTTTTCGACGAGATCGCAAATCAAAACATAGAATGGATATTTATTGAAGGCGGAGACGGAACAATACAGGGATTTTTGTCGGCCTTATTGCGCAATAAGGATAAATTTAAAATATTACCGAAAATCACCCTCGTCCCAGGGGGACTAACCAATCAAATTGCGCGAAATATAGGTTTAAAGCATCGTTCACTAACTCGGTTACAAAAATTGATAACTGACGGGCCGAAAAACGTGAAACAAACCCCCATGTTGCATATTTCCATAACGGATCATTCTGACCTATATGGGTTTTTATTTTCCTCAGGTGCCATGCCTATGGCGACACATTATTATACGGATCAGATACATTCTCAGAAAAAAAGCGGCGCAATGGCTGTAGCTCAAATGTTGTTTAAAGCCTTTGGGGGCAATGAAAAAACGCGCTCTGATATTTATCAAAAGACCCCGCTTCGTTTGCATATTTCTACAGACAAAGAAGAAACCCATTTAGATCAAGAGCACTTAGTATCCGTCGTGACAACACTCCCGTCACTTATGTTGGGCTTGGACCCATTTTGGGGGGATAGCCAAGGCCCTTTACGACTAACCTATGTCCATGGACATGCCGAAAAACTCATGAGAAATCTTCTCGCTGTCTGGGCCGGACGAAAGCATATAGACCGGAAAGCAGAAGGCTTTGAAAGTTTTGGAGCTAATTATCTTTGCTATAACTATGATGGCCCGCTCATTTTGGACGGGGAACACATTAAATGGAATGGCGGACGCGTTGAAATTCGCGCCACAGAGCCTATAAATTTCGTCTCGTGACTAATGAAACCATCATAAGCATTCTCAAAAAAGAATATATTGTCCCGGGCGATAAAGTCACCAAAGTCTGTGCAGCCATTCGCCAGCGTCATCCCGATAGAGTGCTCGCCTTTATCTATTATGGCTCATCGCTGCGAGAGATGGATAATCCCGATAAGATGCTAGATTTTTATGTGATCGTGGATAGCTATCGCAAAACACATACGAACCCGCTTCGAGCGTTGCTTAACGCAATTATTCCGCCGGCCGTCTATTACCATGAAATGGAACATGATGACGGCGTAACAACAACGTGCAAATATTCCATCATGTCCATAAAGGCCTTTGAGCGTCGATGTTCACAATCAGCCTTTTTATCCATGACTTGGGGCCGTTTTTCTCAGCCCTGCGTGATCCTTTTTCCTAAAGATGAGAGCATCGAAAATCGTTTGCTCGGCGCTCGTGCGACCGCCGTGAAGCATATTGCCAAAGAGACAGCGCCCCTTATCAACGAACCAACCAACGCCATTTCTTTTTGGGCGCGTGGCTTTCGTGAAAGCTACCGAACAGAATTAAGGCCTGAAAAAGCTGAGGATCGCTCTGAGGAAATCGTTGCCAGATACGCAGAAAGATATGAGGCATTATCCGATGCAATTTTTGGTAAGGCGAATGATGGTGGGCTTTACCAGATCACGTCTGAGATATCAGCGAGTTCCGCCAAACGCCGGTGGCTTTTCCGCCGCCTCCTGGGAAAGCCTTTGGGCGCAGTCCGTATCCTCAATAGCGCGTTCACATTCACGGGCGGTTTTGATTATCTCCAACATAAACTCAAATCACATAGCGGCGTCACCGTGGAGGCCACGGATCACCAACGCCGTCATCCCATATTATGGTCACCAGTGCTGGCATGGAAATATTGGCGCAAAGGAGCTTTTCGCTAATGTCTGATCCTGATCCTATCCAATGTGTTGGCACAATATGTTTTCGAGACGATCAAGTTCTCCTGATTAAGCGGGCGACGCCTCCGCGCAAAGGCGAGTGGTCAATTCCTGGAGGCCGCATTGAGGTGGGTGAGACTGAACAAGCCGCTGCCTTGCGAGAGTTACTGGAAGAGACAGGTATCATCGCCACGCTCGGACCAAAGGTAGAAAAGGTTGAAGCCCACTTCGAAGACAAATCTTATGACCTACACGATTACGCAGCAAAATGGATTTCGGGAGAACCTACACCTAATGATGAAGTCTTAGAAACGCGGTTTTTTCCGATGGCGGGTATTCATAGCTTAGGTATGTGGCCTAAAACGGTTGAGGTTATAGAAAGCGCAGCGGCTATTTTAAAAGCTCAGACTTGAGCCTAAGACAAAGTTACATCTGCATCGTCCAGCCCGCTACACCCATAGCAGCCTGGCGTACGGCTTCAGAGGTTGTCGGATGAGCGTGACAGGTGCGGGCAATGTCTTCACTTGAAGCCCGAAACTCCATTGCCAAACAAATTTCATGGATCATCTCACCGGCACCAACAGCAATAATATGTCCGCCGAGAATTTCGTCCGTTTCGGCATGCGCCAGAATTTTTACAAAGCCGTCCGTTTCGTGATTACATCGCGCGCGTGAATTGGCCATAAAAGGAAACTTGCCGGACTTATAAGGTATGCCAGCTTCTTTCAATTCTTCCTCGGTTTTACCAACGGAGGCGATTTCGGGAAATGTATAAACCACGCCCGGGATAGTATCATAATTCACATGACCAGCTTGCCCGGCAATAATCTCAATAACGGCGACGCCCTCGTCTTCGGCTTTATGCGCCAGCATGGGACCATGCGTGCAGTCACCAATCGCGTAAACGCCCGGAACACCCGTCTTATAGTGATCCGTTTCGATAAAGCCGCGCTTGTCGGTTTTAACGTCGATAGCCTCAAGGCCTAATCCGTCCGTATAAGGTCGACGTCCAATGCAAACGAGAACGACATCAGCTTCAAGAACTTCCGCCTCCCCGCCTTTTGACGGCTCACAGGTTACTTTGAGATTTGACTTTTTCTTTTCGACGCCCGTTACTTTGTGGCCGGTCTTAAATTTCATGCCTTGTTTTTTAAAAATACGTTGCGCTTGTTTTTGAACTTCGCCGTCCATACCTGGCATAATGACATCAAGAAATTCTACAACGGTAACGTCTGATCCTAGTCGTCTCCAAACGGAGCCGAGCTCCAGCCCGATCACACCACCGCCAATGACAATCATTTTGCCTGGAACTTTGGACAGCTCTAGTGCCCCGGTAGAGGATACGATTTGCTTTTCATCAATATCGATACCTGGAAGATTAGCAACTTCAGACCCTGTCGCGATAACGATGTTCTTTGTCTTAAGTTTTTTGCCATCGACATCAACTGTTGTCGCATCGACGATTTTGCCAAAGCCATCAATATGGTCGACCTTGTTTTTCTTAAACAGATATTTGATCCCGTCTGTGAGACCAGAAACCGTTTTATCTTTAGCCGCCATCATATCTTTAATGTCAAAAGATACCTTGGCTTTCAGCCCCATAGACTCGAAATCTTTTTCAGCAGATTCGTAAAGCTCCGTTGCGTGCAAGAGCGCTTTAGACGGAATACACCCCACATTTAAACATGTCCCGCCCAGCGTTTTACGCTTTTCAATACAGGCGACTTTCAATCCAAGCTGACCTGCGCGGATGGCGGCATTATAGCCTCCCGGACCACCGCCAATTATTACGACATCATATTGTTCTGACATGCCAAACTCCTATGGGTTTGGCATCGTTTAGAGGGGCGCCGCCTCAGGGTCAATC
>CAZPLJ010000027.1:23235-33287 GCA_964587545.1 uncultured Caulobacterales bacterium
TAATAATTTTTGTAAATAATATCTGTTCCATCAATCTCAGCATTGACGGACGGGACATCTTTTAGGGCTTGGACACAGGCCTTGACGAAGAAGCTCATAAAACCAAGCTTGATACCATGCTTCTTGATAAAGAGTTCTTTATACTGGCTGCGCATCGCCATGATATGGCTCATATCGGCTTCGTTATAAGTGGTGAGCATCGCCGCCGTATTTTGTGCATCTTTTAAACGTCTTGCGATGGTTTGGCGAAGACGGGACATTCTTACGCGCTCCTCACGAGGATGATCCACGCGCGGCGCAGCGGGCGTGCTCGCTGCAGGTGTAGACGCAGCGGCTGGGGCGGGAGCGGACTTTTTCGCCACCGCATCCCAAGCATCAGATTTAAGTATCCGACCGCCTTTACCTGTGCCTTTAATTTGGGACACATCAAGATTATTTTCATCAATGATACGCTGAGCGGCGGGCATAACGATCACGCCATTAGCCGCCGGAGCAGGTGCGGGCTCAGATGCTGGGGCTGCAGGTGCGGGTGCAACCTCTGCTGCTGGTGCGGCCGTCGCCCCGGAGCCCTCTGATAAACGTGCAATCAATGTACCTATCGTTGCGTTCTCGCCTTCTTGAACTAAAATTTCAGACAGAACGCCGTCGGCCGGCGCAACCAATTCTTGTGCCGCTTTATCTGTTTCAAGTTCTACCAGAGGTTCGTCTTTAGAAACGGTTTCTCCGACCTTTTTAAACCAGACGGCTATCGTAACCTCGGAAACACTCTCACCTACATTTGGAACTGTTATATCTGTCATGTCTTATCTCTATTTCGCAAAGGCTTCGCTTAAAATGGCGTCTTGTTCTTTCTTGTGTATAGTTGAAATACCTGTAGCCGTCGAGGCTCTTGCTGGTCGCCCGACATAGCTTGGGCGCGTATTTTTTGCCCCAATTTCAATCAAACTCTCCTCCAGCAATGGGTTGATAAAGGCCCAAGCTCCCATATTTTTAGGTTCCTCTTGGCACCAGACCATTTCGGCATTTTTAAATCGCTTCAACTCTTCAGCAATAGCTGTTTTGGGATATGGATATAACTGCTCCACTCGGAGAAGGTATAAGTCTTTGCGGCCAAGCTTTTCACGTTCTTCAAAGAGATCATAATAGACTTTACCGGAACATATAATCACGCGTTTGATTTTGTCATCGGCAACGAGTTTAAGTTCGCCCTCTTGTGGATTATATTGAGCATCATCCCATAGGACGCGATGGAAAAAGGATCCGGGCCCCATTTCTTCAAAGGTCGATACACAGCGCTTGTGACGCAAGAGCGATTTAGGGCTCATGACAATTAAAGGCTTGCGGAACTTACGATGGATTTGACGGCGTAATACATGAAAATAATTTGCGGGCGTGGTGACATTGACGACCTGCATATTATCTTCGGCGCACATCTGTAAGTAGCGCTCAAGACGTGCAGACGAGTGCTCTGGCCCCTGCCCTTCATATCCATGCGGCAAGAGCATAACGAGACCCGACATTCTCAGCCATTTTTGTTCGGCTGAGCTGATAAACTGATCAACCATCACCTGCGCCCCGTTGGCAAAATCACCAAATTGCGCTTCCCAAATTGTCAGAGCATGCGGAGCTGCGGTCGAAAATCCATATTCAAATCCCAAAACCGCTTCCTCAGAGAGATGCGAGTTCATCACCTGATAATATTCCTGATTCCCACTGAGATAATTAAGCGGCGTGTATTTATGACCATCCTTTTGATCAACAAACTTTGATTGACGTTGTGAGAAAGTTCCTCGTTCGCTATCTTGACCTGACAGTCGGACCGGATGTCCTTCTAAAACAAGTGTCCCGAAGGCTAAATGCTCGGCCAGCCCCCAATCAATATTTTCACCGGACGTAATTTTCTCGGCCCGCGCACCAATGATACGTTTAAGCGTTCGATGTATATTAAAATTATCGGGGATTTCTGTGATCTTCTGGCCAATATTTTTCAAGACATCAATCTCAACGGAGGTGTCACCTCTACGCTTATCATCATCATCAGGTAGAGTAAGACCTTGCCACACACCTTGTAACCAATCGGGTTCTTTGGTTTCAAACATCTTGGCCTTGTCAAATTCCGCATCTAAAAATGCGTAAAACTCATCGACGAAAGTCTGATAATCAGGTTCTTTGATCGTACCATTGGCGATTAAACGATCCCCGTATATTTTAGCGGTCGATGGCAGCTTTTTAATCACATCATACATGATGGGTTGCGTGAAGGATGGATCATCGCCCTCATTGTGACCGTATCGACGATAACAAATGATATCGATGACAACATCCTTGCCAAACTTCTGGCGATATTCCGTTGCCACACGCGCCGCATAAACGACCGCTTCAGGGTCATTGCCATTGACGTGAAATACCGGAGCTTCGACCATGAAGGCCACATCCGAACAATAACGTCCTGAACTATATTCCTCGGGTGTCGTCGTAAAACCAATTTGGTTGTTGACCACGACGTGAATGGTTCCGCCTGTGCGGTACCCTTTGAGTTGAGATAGCTGGAAGCTTTCCATCACAATGCCCTGTCCCGCAAAGGCGCTGTCACCATGTAAGATAACAGACATGACCTGTTCTGGGTTTGACGATTTATAAGTCCCAGATGCCATTTGCTGCTTGGCGCGGGTCTTACCCATTACGACAGGAGCAACCACTTCCAGGTGAGATGGGTTGGGCGCGAGGGATAGATGGACATTGTTGCCGTCAAATTCACGGTCATCCGATACACCCAAATGATATTTCACATCACCGGATCCAAAGTCTTCACCGCCCTCAGCAACACCGCCTAAAAATTCATAAAAGATGGCCGAGTAAGGCTTTTGCATCACAGCCGCCATGACATTTAATCGTCCGCGATGCGGCATACCAAAATTTATATCTTGTAAGCCTAATTGACCGCCGCGTTTGATGATCTGCTCTAACGCTGGCAGAAGACTTTCGGCACCATCGACACCAAAACGTTTCGTACCTGGATATCGCTTATGTAAAAGTTGCTCAAAGCTCTCACCTTCAATGAGCTTTTTCAAAATGGAAATGCGGCCTTCCGGTGTGAAAGATATTTCTTTATCCGGTCCTTCAATCCGTTGCTGGATCCAGCTTTTTTCCTCAGGGTTTGAGACATGCATGAATTGCACGCCAAATGTGGAGCAATAAGTACGCTGCATGATTTCAATAATTTTAGCCAGCGTCGCAGTTTCCATCCCCATGACACCATCAATGAATATCTCACGGTCCATATCTGCATCGGTAAACCCGTAGCTTTTATAATCCAGTTCCGGATGGATGCGCTTTTGACGGAGTCCCAACGGATCAAGATTAGCAATCATATGACCACGTATCCGATATGCCCGGATAAGCATTAATGCTCGAATACTATCCTTGGTGGCCCGTTGAACATCCTCTTGGGATGCGCCATTCATGCGCCCTTTGACTTTTGATTTTACATCATCTTTTGCGTCTGCTCCCCAATCGCCAGTTAGGGCATTGGTGATTTCAGATTTGTCTTCTAAAGGCCAGTCAGGCCGTTTCCAAACAGGACCCGCGGCATTTGCCTGAGCATTAATGGGCTCTTCGGCAAGGCTTGCAAAATAGGCTTGCCAGCTCGGATCAACGCTATTGGGATTTTCGCTATATTTCGCCTGCATTTTTTCCAGATATGCGGCGTTAGCACCGTCTAGGAATAATTCATTGAGAAAGTTCTGATTTTGCTCAGATCGGAATGAATCCGCCATAATAATATCTTTCAATTAGGCCGTTTTAGTCGTCAAATTTAACCCTATAGCGCCAATTATAATCAATGCAATGAACCCATATTGAACAAGGGTCAAATTTTCTTTGAATAATAGATATCCAGCGCCTGTCGCACCTATAATGCCGATACCTGACCAAATTGCGTAAGTCACGCCGACTGGAATATATTTCAAAACATAGGATAAAGCCGCAAGACACACCCAATAACAAAAAATGGATGCCCCTCCATAGGTCATATTTGAAAACCCATCTGACAATTTTAGCAATATCGTGCCAGCGACCTCAAAGGCGATGGCAATCGCTAATACTAGCCAGGGAGACATTAGCCTTTAAGCACATCCATCAATGTTTCGCCAAGCTTGGCTGGAGATGGAGAAACACGAATGCCAGCAGATTCCATCGCGGCGATCTTATCTTCAGCTCCGCCTTTGCCGCCAGACACGATTGCGCCAGCATGCCCCATAGTCCGGCCGGGAGGCGCTGTGCGTCCCGCAATAAATCCAACCATTGGCTTGGAACGACCAGCTTTGGCTTCAGACTTAATGAATTCAGCGGCTTCTTCTTCAGCCGATCCGCCAATTTCGCCGATCATGATGATTTGTTCTGTTTCATCATCGCCGAGGAATAGTTCCAAGCAATCTATAAAGTTGGTGCCATTGATTGGGTCACCACCTATACCAATCGCTGTTGATTGACCAAGACCAACATTAGATGTCTGGAAGACCGCCTCATAGGTTAACGTACCGGAACGTGAGACCACACCGGTTGTTCCCTTTTTAAATATACGGCCAGGCATGATACCAATTTTACATTCATTCGGGGTCAGAACGCCGGGGCAGTTCGGGCCGATGAGCCGTGATTTAGAGCCCTGTAGGGCGCGCTTTACAGGGATCATGTCAGCAACGGGAATCCCTTCCGTAATCGCGATGATTAGTTCGATTTCCGCATCAATCGCTTCAAGAATTGAGTCGGCGGCAAAACGCGGCGGCACATAAACTACAGATGCCGTTGCCCCAGTCGCTTCTTTAGCCTCAATCACTGTATCAAAATTTGGCAATCCTAAATGGGTTGTTCCGCCTTTTCCAGGTGTGACACCTGCTACCATTTTCGTGCCATAATCCAGCGCTTGTTGCGTGTGGAATGTCCCGGTGTTACCCGTCATTCCCTGAGTGATTACTTTGGTATCTTTATTGATTAATACTGACATATTTTTTCCGCCTTATGTCCTTGTTTCAAATTCATAGCCGAGCGCATCGATTTCTTTACGATACCAATGCGCGACTAAATCTTGTGTGTTTTTAGAATAGTAGGTTGAATAGTGTGGCCGATCATCCGTATATTTGCGCAAGGTCGGCATCTCAATGCTAGACTCTATTTTTAAATCTTTATGTAAAACTGCAAGCTCGTCATTTAAGTTTTCATATCGCAATACACGATCAACCGCGACAGTCTCGCCAATGCTATAAATCGACCAATTGTTAAGCTTACAATATTCGGTGGCTCGGTAAAAAAATGACCCCATATCGTTGTCAAAATTCGGGTTTTCATTATTCTTTTTCCATTCGCGGTGCATATAAAGCGAGATCTGACGATCCCATGGGTTACGCTCAACTGCGAACTTAAAATAATTATCAAAAATCTTTTTACCTAATACCCGGCGCGCTTGTTTCGCCGTGGCATGAGGATGAAAGCCAAACCAATCAGGTATATTGCGCTTTAAAGCTCCGTGATGGATAGGTGAAAATTTAGCCCATGCAGGTCGTGCCATACTCGGTACCAAACTATTTCCACCGATGACTTTTTTCAAAGCCTCGGACAGGCTTGATCCCCCGGTCTTTTCAGTCCGCATAAATATAAATTTATATGTATGTGAAACTATCACAGGGAACATTGGCTCTTACTCTTAGCCCTGCTTATCCAATATTTTCTGAATCGTATCGCCCTTAAGATCATCAACAGACGCCTCAATACCCATACCATTTGCCAACGCAACAACATCAACCTCAAGCATTTTGGTTAGCTCAGATTTAGAATAGGTTTTGGACCCACCAACGGCTGCGACGATTTTTTGCGCAGCATCATCTAAATCTTCTGCGGCAATCACGTTAAGACCACTATTATTGATAATTGCTTTGCCTTCTTCGACATTTGTACCTTCAAGACGAACGACAAGTGGTACCTCAAGGCCGACTTCTTTAACCGCGTCGACAGTCCCTTGCGCGATAATATCGCACTTCATGATACCGCCGAAGATATTGATAAGGATACCCTGAACCTTATCATCAGAAGTCAGAATTTTAAAGGCTGCAATAATGCTTTCTTTGTTTGCACCGCCGCCCACATCCAAGAAGTTGGCTGGCTCTGCGCCGTATAACTTGATTATATCCATGGTTGACATAGCTAGCCCGGCGCCGTTGACCATACAGCCAATATTTCCGTCGAGAGCGACATAGGATAGACCATGTTTTCCCGCTTCGACTTCTTTTGCGTCTTGCTCGGTTTCATCGCGAAGTTCTTCGACATCCGGGTGACGGAAAAGCGCATTTTCATCAAATGAGATTTTAGCATCCAAACAATGCAAGCGTTGATCTTCCGTGACGATTAATGGGTTAATCTCCAGCATGGACATATCTTTGGCGAGAAAGCCATTATACAGAGTACGTCCCAGCTTGTTAGCTTGCTTGGCAAGATCACCAGACAATCCCAACGCGTTGGCTAATGTGCGTCCATGATGCGGCATAAATCCTGTCGCTGGATCGACGTCAAAGTTAATAACTTTCTCGGGGGTTTCGTGAGCCACTTCTTCAATATCCATTCCTCCCTCAGTAGAGGCGATGAAGGATACGCGTGATGTGTCACGGTTAATGATGATGGAAAGATAAAACTCTTTCTCAATATCTGACCCATGTTCGATGTATAGACGATTGACTTGTTTGCCACCATCACCTGTTTGAGCAGTGACCAAATGAGCACCAAGCATTTGTTTAGCGTTTTCAACAACCTCGTCCACTGAGCGTGCTAAACGGACACCGCCTGCTTCGCCCGCGCTGTCTTCGATAAACTTACCTTTACCGCGGCCACCTGCATGAATTTGGGATTTAACGACCCATAATGGTCCGCCTAACTCTTCCGCTGCCGCTTTGGCTTCTGACGCGTCAAAAATGGCGATACCTTTGGAGACAGGAGCTCCGATTTCTTTTAAAACGGCTTTGCCCTGATATTCATGGATATTCATGTGATAGACCCTCGATCACTCAATAAAAATGCCGCAAGAGAATGCTGCGGCTTCGATTCCTAGCAGCCTTATAATGATGACTATTAAAAGACGCAATACTCCGTTTGTTCGATAAACCGCTAGGCATCGCGTTTTTAAACAAATTGTAAATGTTTTGAGCTACTATTTCACACTTAAGGGAGTGTATTATGGGGTTTTTACAAAAAGCATTTGTCGGACTTTTTGGATTGTCTATATTTTCCGGCGGAGCTGGATTAGCTTATTTTTTGCTCAGCGCCGACCTGTCTGACAAAACGGGAGGATTAGCAACAAAGGGTTTTTTCGTCCCGATGGCTATATTTATTGCCTTAGTCGGTGTTTGGATGATGTCGCGCGCTTTTAAATTCCAGGCTGGCCGTTAATTTTTTTCTGACCATAAGCCCAGCATTTAACATCTCCAAAAGGTGGTAAGTGCCCAACCTCATACATACGCTTTGATCCGATAGCTTCAGCCGTCTTAATGCTGGCAATATTGTCTTCGGCGATGACATGGATGATCCGGTCCCATCCGAGCGTGTTAAACACATAATCGACACAGGCAGCACCGGCTTCTTTCGCATAACCTTTACGCCAATGATCACGATGGATCGTCCAACCTACCTCTGGTTCTGGCCAGCCTTCTGGGAACCAAGGACCCACGCGACCAATCCACTGTCCTGTGGCTTTTTCAACGACAGACATAAAGCCATAGCCTCGAATTTTCATATGTCCGGTTAACATAGCCATATAGCGCCAATTCTCTGCCGGCGTCATGGTCTTACCGCCTATAAAACGCACGGTTTCTTCATCACTCATAAGCGAGCAATGCGCCTCAAAGTCTGTGTCCATATTGATTTCGCGTAAGATTAACCGGTCTGTTTCAATGATGGCGGACATTTTTTCTCTCCAGATTTCACAAGCCGCAAAAAGGGTTTTTTCGCCTTATCTGTCAATATCTCTTCAAGAGGATCTTGGTCAAGATCGTCAATCTGGCGGACATTTGGAATAAATTTTGACTTAGATTTAAATCCAGACCGTTTCAGGCCTTTGGCTTTTTTATTTAGGCTTGAGAGCACCTTCTTTTGAGCAAAAGACAACGCCTCTGAGCGCCGCCCTTTTTCAGGATCTTGAAAGGCAGACCCATATTTTTCCAAACGCTCAGTCACAGAGTCAGAGAATTCTTCTTCCCAATCTGTCAGCTCACCGGTTTCTGATAATTTGTGCTTTAAGCGTTCAAGCTTGCGTTTAGCATTACGCGCACGACGTTGTTTAGCCTTACGGTCTTTGTCGCGTTGCTTTTCAAGCTCGGCGTCATACACCTCTTGCTGAGCTTGCCATTGCTGTTTCTCATACTCATCCACAAAAAGAACAATACAAGAACATAAGTGCTGTGTCGAGTAGTTTTTACTCCTCAATCGCACCCATATAAAGCTCCAACAACGCCTCTTGCTCAGCGCGTTCATGCGCCTCAATTTTACGAAGGCTAATCACTTTGCGTATGACTTTATTGTCAAATCCGAAGCTTTTTATTTCTGAGTAAACTTCTCTTATGTCCGCGGCAAGCTCCGCCTTTTCAGCTTCGAGCCGCTCAATACGTGCGATAAATTGCTTGAGCTTTTCGCGGGTCGCCTGACCCATTTGATCGGTTGTGTCATTCATAGCTTTGCCTTGATCGAAATTTGACAAACCATAAAAACCCACACAGTCTAGGGCAAGTAATGCAAAAACATATTTGTGGATAGCCCGAGGAATTATGAAAAAAGCCGCCATAGGCAACAAATAATGATTAAGTTTTTCAAATGGCTGTTTTGGCTTTTCTTGATCGCTATCGTCATTGGCCTTTTTTATATTCAGCTAATTTTGGTCCCTAAAACCGATGCAGGCATGAACCCAGTCACAGACCACTACCCGTATAAGGTATCAGCGAGCGCTCAAAAATTACATGATAGTTTGATTGTTGCCGACTTACACGCAGACTCATTACTTTGGAAACGTAACCCCGCTAAACGGCATGATTATGGACATGCTGATCTCCCGCGTCTGCGGGAAGGCGGTGTCGATATTCAAATATTTAGTACGGTCACCAAATCTCCAAGCGGCCTAAATTTTAATGGCAATGCGGCCGATGCTCCTGATGACATCACCAAACTGGCACTCGCCCAGATGTGGCCTCCCCGGACTTGGCAATCCATCTATGAGCGCGCTGCCTTCCAAGCCCAACGCCTGCAAAAAATCGAAAGCAATAAGAAAAACAATCTCATTATTGCGCGCAGCAAAACCGATATGAGCTCAGACAAACTTATAGCTGTTCTGGCAACAGAAGGCTCTCATCCACTTCATGGCCGAGTTGAAAATATTGAACGCCTCTATGAAGAAGGCTACCGGATGATGGGGCTACAACATTTCTTTGATAACCGTCTTGGGGGCTCGCAGCATGGCGCTCGGAAAGGCGGTCTGACAGAATTTGGACGCGAGGCTGTGTTAAAAATGAATGAGATGAATATTATTGTCGATGTCGCCCATTCCTCAGAGAAAGTTGTGCGTGATGTTTTGGCCTTATCACCTGAGCCGGTTGTAATTTCCCATGGAGGTGTGGCGAGCTATTGTCCGCGAACGCGAAACCGCAACATGCCCGATGATATTCTTGCCGAAATTGGCCGTCGGGGGGGCTTGATCGGCATCACATATTTTAACGGGGCCATTTGCGATATTTCGCCCACCGGGATTGCACAAACTATTCAAGCCGCCATCAGTCTTATGGGAGAGGATGCGGTGGCACTCGGCTCGGATTTTGACGGGACCGTCACAACCAGTCTGGATACATCAGAGCTAGCTGTGATTACGCAAGAGCTGATCAGTTTAGGTCTATCCGAGACAACAATTCGCAAAGTTATGGGCGAGAATGTAAAACGCTTTCTTACCCAGAAATTACCGGATTAGGAATTCTTAAGGGCATGTCGGTTTTTGGTCGGCGCATGTAATTGGCAAGTGTCTTACTTGAGGC
>CAZPLJ010000028.1:0-33116 GCA_964587545.1 uncultured Caulobacterales bacterium
AACTGAACGAGATAGTCTGTGAAAACATTTACATTAAGCTCTTCGAGCGTATCTTCGCCCAAAGCCGTAACAGTAATCGGAACATCTGACGCGCTTTCAGCACGTTTAGTCGCTGTAACGATAACTTCATCTTCTAGCTGCGCAAACGAGTGACCGCCAGAAAGCGCGGCAACAAGTGTCCCCACAGACCCATACTTTAATAGTAAGTTTCTTTTCATTAGTTAAGTTTCCCTCTTTTTAATTTTTCACGGAATCCCGAAACGGACTACTATCGCTGTAATCTACTATTAATCATAATTAAAGGTCGCTTTTATAGCTCTTTTATGCTTTGTTACACAATTATCATAGTTTTATCAAAAAAATGCATGTAAGCCGTTGATTGCATTAGATAATTACATTCATATTTAAGTGTTATCAATTCCGCTTATACTAGAAATTATGGTATTTTTTTTTCAAAAGCGACAAAATGGTCACACTTCAAATTAGTATAAAGCTAGCATTTCGCGAGATTTACTTTGATTGGACTAGGTCCTTGACCAAAGAGATTCCCATTAGGGCAACAACAACCGAAAAAGGAACTGCCCCAATCAACATGGCGGCACGTAAAGCATCTAGCCCCCCTGAAACTAGAAGTGTTCCCACCACGAGCGCCATCAATATACCCCAAAAAATGATATGCTTGGTATAACGTTTGTTTGACTTTCCGCCAGATGCAATGGTTGTGATTACCAAGATCGCTGAATCCGCTGAGGTAACAAGATAAGTAATCAGCAATACAACAACAACTATTGACATAAAAAGGGCCCCCAGAGATCCTGCAGTCAATATAGAATTGATAGTCGCAAACAACTTATCGGACAAATCTGCTCCAAAGATAGAACCAGCTGCACCTTGATAAAGTTCTGCATATATGGCGCTGCCTCCAGCGAGCGCAAACCAAACCAGACACATAAGCGCGGGTGCAAACATAGCCCCCAATACAAATTCTCTAATAGTCCGGCCCTTTGAAACTCTGGCTAGAAACAATCCAACAAAAGGGGCGAATGCGATCCACCACGCCCAATAGAGTATTGTCCACGGCCCCTGCCATTTCGCGAGCTCCGAAGAAACATTCTCACCATTCTCTGCGATTACTGAACCACTTTCACTCCAAATAGTTAAGCTCATAGATGGGAGTGCGACCAAGTAATCCCAGATCGCCAGAAAATAATGTTTAAACGCAAATAATAAAGCGCCAGAGCCAATTCCGAATACGGCAAAGAATATTAGCAAGAAAACGGAGAGACCCATATTAAGGTTAGACAACCATTTGATGCCTTTCTTGATCCCAGACATTGCGGACAAGATAGACGCCACCGTTATAAAGGCCAGACACATAAGCACCGCAACATTTGTCGGATCGTTATCGCCTTCTGGGATAATCCAATTGGCACCAGACACATTGTGTAATCCAAAAGCAAACTGCTTTACCCCAAGCGCAATTGTATATCCAACCCCCGTCAGCGTGGCGATAATAGCTGTAATATCGACGGCATGCCCAAGCGGGCCAGTAAGTGTTTTACCAAACAAAGGTGTCAGTCCTGAACGCATCGTAAGTGGCATGTTTTGCCGATAAGCGAAATATGCTAGCGTAAGGCCAACCATTCCGTAAATGCCCCAAGCCGTCAGACCATAATGCAGCAAGGTCCACTTAAAGGCTGGACGAATATTACTTTCCTCCTCACCAACAGCAAGTCCTTTGATAACATCAGGGTTATCAACAAAATGAAAGACTGGTTCACCAACGGCATAGGTTAGCATACCAACACCTAAGCCAGCTCCAAACATCATAGAGAACCAAGAAAACCGAGAAAACTCAGGCTTTTCATCAGGCCGGCCTAGAACGACACGGCCAGACTTAGGCCAAATCGCAATGAAGAGACAGACAATCAGATAGAAGGCCGAGACGTAAAGATACCACCCGCCAAAACTAGCATTAAAAGTCCCCTGAATTTTTCCAAGTATCAACGTG
Organism: uncultured Caulobacterales bacterium; assembly: GCA_964587545.1. Lineage (GTDB taxonomy): Bacteria > Pseudomonadota > Alphaproteobacteria > Caulobacterales > Maricaulaceae > JACOMS01. The sequence continues at coordinate 2,012 of CAZPLJ010000028.1, forward strand.
GCCGTATCAGGGCTCAACATAACCCATGCCAGAAAGACAACGGTTATTAATATTGATATCAATGAGATAGACTTATTTAGCCCTTGGAAAAATCCTGAATCTTCCGTGTTGATGACAGGTATATCTACGTTTATATCTACGTTCGGTGTTTCCATGGAAATTTTGCCTCCTCTATAAATACTTTACTGTCATAGAGACCAACTCTACGTCCACGCCAAAATTCAGAAAGTTTAAACATCCAGACAGGCGGTGCCTATACGATCCGATGAACATAGACGGCGTGTTTAATCTCCGAGTCCCCGCTAGGCATAGAGACAAAGGGATCAGTTTTAAACAGACTTTCCCAAAGGCCATCCTCGGTAAGTTGATGACGCTTTTCAAGATAAGGCTTTGTGCGCTCATTCTCATGTGCATGAGTTGACCAAATCACAAGACCGCCCGGCTGGGTCACGCGAATAAACTCATCAAGACTTTCAGGGGGCGCATTCCCGGGCGCAAGGGCACCAATACAATATGTTATTGAAAAATAATTATCGGGGAATTCCAGTATCTGTCCAAGCACCATGCGTTGCAATGTGTGATAAATTTGACGGTCTTTCGCGATCGCCAACATACCGTCAGAAATATCGATACCGTGAAATCCGTCATACCCCATCATCTTTAAGGGCAGACTATGCATGCCGCTCCCGCACGCCGCATCAAGAACGGGCTTGGTTCCAAGCTCCACATATTTCGCAAAAACACAGGCCCCGACATAAGGCAGCTGAATACCAAACTCTGTGACATCTTTATCATAGTCATTGGCCCACGCATTATAGGCTTGCCGGCGGTCTTCATCCGTGCGCGCAGCATAGACTTTCTCAAGTATCGGATTTGAACTATGCTTTGCCATTAGGACGTATACCCCCCATCAATGCGCAATATAGAGCCCGTCATGTGCCGCTCCCTCGCCAGAAAAATTATGGAGCGAGCAATTTCTTCGGGCTCGGCAACCATGCCTATAGGAATAGAAACTTCATTGCGGTCGACGACACTGTCAGCCAAAGCTTTTGTGGCATGTTCTGAATATAGCATAGGCGAATTGATGGCTCCCGGCGCGACCGCATTCACAGTGATTTTGCGCGGGGCGAGCTCTAAAGCCATAGTTCTGGTAATCTGATCGACAGCTCCTTTACTCGCGCAATAGGCCGTCAGCCCAGCCGCCCCATAACTGCCGCAGGTGGATGACATATTCACAATAGCGCCATCATTAGGCATCTGCTTTGCGGCTGCCCGGCTCATATAAAATAAACCCGTGACATTTATATCCATAAGATGAGCCCAGTCCTCATCCGACGTCTGCTCGGCCGTCTTTCTTAAAATCACGCCCGCATTATTTACGAGAATATTAACCGGCGCTCCGAAGCGCTCAGCGGCAAAGGCGATGGCGTCTTTGGCCGATTGGGACGAGGTTACATCACCCGTAAAGCTCGCAAGCTTATCTTGGCTTAAATTTTTCAATGCCGTTTTTAACCTGTCTTCGGAACGGCCCATAATCGTGACCGACGCGCCCGCCGACGAGAATAGCCGCGCAGTTTCCAACCCCACGCCGCTCGCTCCTCCGGTAATCAACACGTTGGCTTTGGATATATCTCTGGGTTCACCGGCCATCGCGTCTCACAAACTCGGCGTTGGTAATTTGGCCATACGTCCGCCCGCGACAACAATGGTTTGCCCCGATACAAAACTAGATGCTGGGCTCGCGAGCCATAAAGCCACATCACCAATATCTTCAGGCTGGCCGAGCCGTCCTACAGGGTGTAAGGCCTTAATTTCGGCTTCCACTTTGTCTCGGTCTGCGTATTGATCTAAAAAGGCTTCGTTAAAAGGCGTGTTAATCCAACCCGGCGCTATAGCGTTACACCGAATACCATAAGCCCCATATTCCAAAGCGGTATTATGCGTAAAAGAGCACACAGCCCCCTTGGAGGCGGCATAGGCAGCATGGGTCGGGTTCGCGCCTAATGCCTCAATCGAACTAATGTTTACAATAGCGGCTTCATCTGCGGCTTTTAGCAAACCGAAAGCATGTTTAGTTGTAAGAAACACACCCTTGGCATTAATACTCATCGTCTTGTCCCACGCCTCAACACTCATTTCATGAATAGGCACTTCGAGACAAATACCTGCATTATTGACCAAGGCATCAAGACGGCCAAAATGCTCTTGGACATATTGCATTAAATTTATAACATCGCTCTCTTTGGCAATATCCGTTTTGAAAAATGCGAAACCTTCTTCCACGTCTGGCGGGTTTAAGTCAGCGGCGATGACATTGGCGCCTGCGACCTTAAATTTTCGCGCGATGGCGAGCCCGATATTTTGAGCTCCGCCTGTGACGATGACAATTTTGCCGGAAAAATCAGTCATAGATTTTACGAACAATGCTGCGCTGGGCTCCAAGACCTTGAATTCTTGGCTCCATGATATCGCCAGGATTTAGATATGTCTGAGGGTCCATGCCGTAACCGACACCCGGAGGCGTGCCCGTAAACATAACATCTCCAGCTTCCCACGAAAGGAAGTTTGAAATTTGCGACACCAGCTCGGCCACAGAGAAAACCATATCTTCTGTATTTGAAGACTGCCGTGTCACGCCGCTGACTTGCATTGAAATATCAAGCTTATTGGGGTCAGCGATCTCATCTTTAGTCACGAGCCAAGGCCCGATGGGTTTAAGCGTGTCCGCACTTTTTCCTTTGGTCCATTGCGTGCTGCGCACTAATTGGAATTGCCGTTCGGACACATCATTGCCCACCGCATAGCCCGCAACGTGGCCCATAGCGTCTTCAACCGCAATATGCTTCCCGCCCTTACCCATTATCACGACCAATTCAGCTTCCCAGTCCAGCTCTGTGCAGCCGCGGGGCATGATGACCTCATCATAAGGGCCATTTATCGCCGTACGCGCTGTAAGCATAATCATCGGCTCTTTCGGCGTCTCTAGCCCCGCTTCTTGGGCATGTTTGCCGTAAGTCAGTGCGCATCCAATGATTTTTGGAACATTGCCGATAGGCGCCCCAAGCCGCGTCTCTTTGGAAATCAAAGGATAATCACTTGCCTCTTTGGCCCCAACCTTCTTAAAAAAAGCTTGATTGACGGTCTCCCCCGTCCAGTCAGGCACGACAGCGCTCACGTCGCGCCAATCCCCATTGGCATCAACAATGCCCGCAGCTTCTTCGCCTTTAATTCCAAATCTAATTAGTTTCATAGGTCTAACTCAGTAATTCACTCACAATATCATCCGTCAGAGCGGACCTGTCTTTTGCGGATTGAAAGACCGTAAGTGTACTGACTAATCCGTTATAAAAACTGCGGTGGGGCGCGACGCCAATATAGTCATCCAATCGGCCATCATCTATCTCAGCAGGAAATGGAAGCGCGCCGCCCGAAGCGCTCACACCGTTGTAATTTATAATCGTCTCAATATTTCTTAGCACGCTATCCATATCGACAACGACTCCGTTCATATCAAACACCAAAGCTCCTTCTGTCTCCCGCGCGATGGCGCCTATAAATCTCGCCGCGGCATCTTCTGCATGCACATAGCTGACAGGGCCAATAAAGGGGATGTCATAGGTTGCGCCCGCCGAGGCAGCCAATAGCGCTAGGGTTGGCGCTGCGCTCATGCCACGATCACGCCCCGGCCCGTAAATAACGCCCGGGCGGATACAGACGGAGGAAACTTGCCAATCTTGCCAATAGACCTTTGCCATTTGCTCATTGCAAACCTTATGCGCCCCGTAGAGCGTATCCATATAGTCATTCTCGCCCATAGCCGGCGCCGCGATGGAGCTGGCATAAGCAATGCGGTTGACACCTGCCAGACGCGCGGCTTCAAAAACATGCGTTGTGCCCATAACATTAACTTGGGTCCCCAATACAGGGTTCGCTTTGGCATAGGGCACCTGGAGGGCCGCCAAATGTATGACCGCGAAAATGTCTTGCTCAACCATTGTCTGCTTTAGGAAGTCAAAATCCGTTATGTCGCCTTTCACCCAAGTGACACCCACGGCTTGCCCTGTGATGATTTCCAACCGCCGCCTATCTTCTGACAAATCAAAAGCAACAGGCTTTGCGCCAATATCGTGCAGGCCTTTCACGGCCCAAGCGCCAATACAGCCTGCCGCGCCTGTCACAAGTACAGATTTCCCCTTAAGACTAGTCACCATTAATTTATATCTTTCGCCAAACGGTCTCTATAGGCCAGTAAGGGCGCAAGAGCCTTATCGATATCATTCACGAGATGATTTGGACTATCCTGAAGGCTGACAGTTTCCACGAGCTGCTCAAGCCGGGCGGCAGCGCGCCACGCTTCATGACGGGTCAGCTCAGCAGGCAGGCCCGGGTCATCCCAGCCCGCCATATTCACCGAATTAGTGCCATCAACCGCATGAGGTGGAACAACAACAAAAGACGGAACCATTGTTATCCGCTCTGCTTTTTGCTGCAACCTTGTGGCGCGATGGAATATCATATTCCCCTGCTGCATAAAACCATAGCCCGCCGCAGGAAAAGCAATCGTCGTAATTCTATCGCGCGGCAGCTCAGCGTCTTTGCCTTCTTCGCCTGCAATGCCAAGCAAGCTCTGACCTTCCATCTTGGTCCCTTCAAAATACTGAAACTCCCCACCTGAGAACGTCGCCGGATCAGAGAGCATCATAACAATATCAAAGGCCACAGAGTCCGTGTGCCATGTATCGACAGCCTTTGTGATATCTTCTGGCGCATAATTAACCCCGCATGCCACGGCCGGCACGGAGTGACGGGCTAACTTAGTAGAGGCCATCTCTGATAAATGCACTGCCAATTCAGGACTATCGCAAAAATCTTTGATGAATTTAGATCTATAACCCGCGCCGCGCACATAAGAGCCTAATCTGTTTTTTCCTGTACCGGCGCTGACATTGCGATTGTCATACATTTTCAGGCAAATGTCTCTCATGACGGCCAAGCCATCATCGGAGAGAACACGAAAAGCGCTGGACACACCAAAAGCTGACGGGCAAACCTTAATCTCTTCATCGCTATAGCCTAACTCTTTGAGAGATGTCACAGTCTTGGGCGGCTCCAATTGCAAATGCTTGCTGGCATTGAACACAGGCTCTTTGTCAATTTGAAGATATTCGTCGGGCATTTGATTTGGAAATTGCAATGTCGCCGTCATACTAAATCCTCCCAAAATTACATTCCGAAAGTGTCCCTTTTGAGTCAAGTTGTAATCTTGGATAGAAATGGCAATTAGCAAATTCCGTCCTTAACATCTGCATTTGTAATAGTTAGCCAATGCATTCTGTAATTTTAGACAATTTAATTGAAATGCAGTGCAAAACTCTTAAGAGTTTGCTTATGAAGTATTCTGCTCTGAAAATATTCAAAGAAGCAGTTTCAGGCCATAAAGGTTGGAAACCCGTCTGGCGAAAAGCTGTTCCAAAAACGGCCTATGATTTCATTATTGTCGGCGGCGGCGGGCACGGCCTTGCCGCGGCTTATTACCTCTCTAAAGTCTTCGAGCAAAAACGTATTGCGGTTGTTGAAAAAGGCTGGATAGGCGGCGGTAATGTTGGACGCAATACCACAATCATCCGTTCAAATTACCTACTCCACAAAAATGAAGGTTTCTATGAGTTTTCAATGAAACTATGGGAAGGCTTAGAGCAAGACATAAACTATAATGCCATGGTTAGTCAGAGAGGTATTTTAAATCTCATCCATAACGACCCGCAAAGAGATTTTTATGCGCGACGCGGCAATGCCATGGTAATGCACGGCGCTGGAGCTGAGCTGTTAGACCAAGACGGCGTTAGGAAATTATATCCATTTCTAAATTTTGATGATGCTAGATTTCCAATTAGAGGCGGCCTCTTACATCGCCGAGGCGGAACTGTTCGCCACGACGCCGTGGCTTGGGGCTATGCCCATGCTGCGGATAAAAATGGCGTCGATATTATTGAGAATTGCGAAGTTCTGGATTTTAAAATTGAAAACGGAAAATGCCTCGGTGTTGAGACAACACAAGGGTTTATTAACGCCAAAAAAATCGGTGTCGCGGTTGCTGGCAACTCTGGCCGAGTCATGGCTAAGGCAGACATAGTGCTCCCTATTGAAAGTCACGTCCTGCAAGCCTTTGTCAGCGAAGGCCTCAAACCTGTTCTTGATGGCGTCATTACATATGGCGCGGGGCATTTTTATGTCAGCCAATCGGATAAAGGTGGGCTCGTCTTCGGAGGTGATATTGACGGCTATAATAGCTATGCACAACGCGGAAACCTCCCCATCGTCGAGGATGTTTGCGAGGGCGGAGTCAGTCTCATGCCCATGATAGGTAAAGCGCGATTATTACGCATGTGGGGCGGCATTATGGATATGAGTATGGATGGCTCTCCTATCATAGATAAGACAGATATAGACGGCCTATATTTTAACGGTGGCTGGTGTTATGGCGGCTTTAAGGCAACACCGGCCAGTGGCTATTGCTTTGCTCAACTGCTCGCCACAGATCAACCTCATAAAACCGCTCAAGGCTATCGCTTAGACCGTTTTAACCGCGGCTATGTGATTGATGAAAGAGGACAAGGCGCACAGCCTAATTTACATTAATGATTATCAATCACCCTCTTCTAGGCCCTAGAGACGCCGCGGAGTTCACTTACTTAGGCGATGCTTCGCTCTTAAATAGGCCTGACCCAAAATCAGAAACGGCTCCCGAGGATTTTTACAGCTATCAATATTTAAGGCATAATCCGGCGGGTGAAATCAGAGAACTTTGGTATCATGAACAAGGGGACAGATCCTGGCTTATTGTTACAAGAAATACACTCACCCATGAAATATCAAACGTTGAGCTAGCCAGCGATGTGAAGCGAGGCATCACGTGAGGCTCATTGATAAAACCAAACCATTAAACTTTACCTTTAACAGAAAATCCTATCAGGGCTTTGAAGGGGACACATTAGCCTCTGCATTGCTGCGTAACGGCGTAAGCATTGTGGCGCGCAGCTTTAAATATCACCGCCCGAGAGGCATCTTCGGGGCTGGGTCAGAAGAGCCTAATGCGCTGGTTCAAATCATAAACGGAAAATATAGCGAGCCTAATCGGCTCGCGACCACAATCAAATTATTCGAAGGGCTTGATGCCAAAAGCCAAAATTATATTGGCAGCGTCAATCGCGACCTGCTGGCTGTCAATGATTTGCTCTCTCCATTTCTGGCAGCGGGCTTTTACTATAAAACATTTATGTGGCCAAAATCCTTTTGGGAAAAACTCTATGAACCTGCCATTCGGCGCGCCGCAGGTCTGGGCTCCCTCACCTTAGAGCCCGACCCGGATAAATATGATAAAGGCTTTCTGCATTGTGACATTCTTATCATTGGTGCAGGCCCTGCGGGATTACGCATGGCGATAAATGCTGGTCGCGCCAATAAATCCGTCATCATCGTGGATGAAGACTTTCATCTTGGCGGACGGCTTCTCTCTGATAAAGGCACTATTGACGCGCAAGATGCCAGCGCTTGGGCTGCGCAAATGGTGGCCGAGTTACAGGCGCTTCCAAATATTCGCCTGATGCCGCGCACAACCTTATTTGGAGTTTATGACCATGGCATTTACGGCGCTCTGGAAATTAAGTTCGATAAAATAAATATCAAAACGACAAGGCAGGTTTTATGGCGCATCTATGCGGGCCACGCCGTGCTTGCTGCAGGCGCCACAGAAAGGCCCATGGCCTTTGCAAATAATGATCGCCCCGGCATTATGCTCGCCAGCGCAATGCGCACTTATCAAAACCGCTACGGGATTGACTTTAAAAAGACAGCTTTATTTATAAATAATGATGATGCGCTTTCAACTCAAACGGATCACATAGTCGATGTCAGAAATAATGAGACAATCATCGACACGCGAGGTCGAAAACATATAAAATCGGTTAAGCTCAATAATAACAGCACAATAGCCATAGACTACCTAGCCATATCTGGTGGCTGGAATCCAAATATCCACCTCACCTGTCATAAACGCGGACGTCCCATTTGGAATAAATATCTCTCCTGTTTCGTCCCTAACAACGATCAACTGCCATCAGACATGCAGGTTATTGGCGCGGCGAATGGTACGTTTTCAACACAAGGCGCGTTTGATGATGCCGATAAGGCCGCCAAAAAAATGGGTTTAAAAATCAGCGCGCCCCCGAGGAGTGAAGATGAGCCAGTCTCTCAAAAAACCTTTTGGCATGTCAAAGGCAAAAAACGCGCTTGGGTAGACTTTCAAAACGACGTCACCGCCAAAGATATATATTTGGCCCATCAAGAAGGGTTTAGCTCTGTTGAACATGTTAAACGCTACACAACATTGGGCATGGGAACTGATCAAGGCAAAACCGCAAATGTCGTCGGCCTCGCAATATTAGCTGATGCGACCGGACAAACCATTCCTCAAACGGGCACGACAATTTTCCGCCCGCCTTATACCCCTGTCTCTATAGGCGCGTTTGCTGGCCCACATAAGGGTCAACACTTCAAACAAACCCGACTTACCCCTAGCCATAAATATGCCGAAGAAACGGGCGCAATATTTGTAGAAACAGGCTATTGGAAACGCACCCAATGGGTTCCCAAAAACGACGAAACATTTTGGCGCGATAGTGTGGACCGCGAAGTAAAAATGACTCGTTCCTCTGTGGGCATTTGCGACGTCTCCACCTTAGGCAAAATTGACATTCAAGGCAAAGACGCGGGGAAATTTCTCAACCGCATTTACGCCAATACATTTTCAACTCTAAAAGTTGGAAAATGTCGATATGGTCTAATGTTGCGCGAAGATGGGTTCGCTATGGATGATGGGACGACAGCCAGACTATCTGAAACTCATTATGTGATGACAACAACCACGGCTAATGCGGGTCTCGTTTACCGTCATCTCGAATTCGTCAAGCAATGCCTATACCCCGACATAGATGTTCACTTCATGTCAACAACCGACCAATGGGCGCAATTCTCTGTGGCAGGGCCAAATGCGCGCAAGCTTTTACAAAGGCTCGTCGATGACGCCTTTGACATATCTAACGACGCCTTCCCCTATATGGCGTGCGACGAGCTCACCATATGTTCGGGCATTCGGGCACGTCTCTTCCGTCTGTCATTTTCGGGCGAGATAGCTTATGAAATTTCAGTCCCCGCCCGCTATGGGGACGCGCTTATCCGACGGTTGATGGCTGAAGGCGAGGCGCTTGACGCCGTCCTTTACGGCACCGAAGCCCTTGGCGTAATGCGAATTGAAAAAGGCCATGCTGCCGGCAATGAAATTAATGGCCAAACCACGGCGGCTAATCTGGGGCTCGGCAAATTTGTCTCTAAAAAGAAAGACTGCATTGGCAAGGTCTTGTCACAACGCGAAGGCTTGACCTTACAAGATGGTCTAAGGCTCGTCGGTTTCAAAGCCGCCAACACTTCAGATAAAATCACCAATGGCGCGCATCTTATTTCAAAAGGAAATCAGCCAACGCCTGAGAATGATGAAGGCCACCTCACCTCTGTGGCATGGTCTCCTATGCTGGAATGTTATATTGCTTTAGGCCTCATTAAAAATGGCAGCAAACGTATAGGCGAGACGGTAAGAGCCGTTGATTTTATGCGCGATAATCATATTGATTTAGAAATTGTCAGTCCTCACTTTTTTGACCCCGAGGGAGAGCGCCTACATGTCTAAGCTACTTCCCCAGTCAGGCTTTGGTGGCTATGCAAAAAGCTGGCAAGACATAAGCATAACCGAAATAGAGGATTATGAACTGGTAGCACTTTCAGTCGCAACAGGGGCTGAAGATAAATTTACAAAAACATTTCGTAAAATATTTGAGTGCGCGCCCCCTGATCCAAATCAGTTTAAGAAATCAAAACACTCTCAGATCCTCTGGTCACGTCCGGGACAATATTTAGTGCTACAGAATGAAGTCGATATTTTGAGCGATGTAAAAATCGCCGCCCAATTTAATGAAACAGCCTATACCGTCTTACAGTCTGATGGCTGGGGCGCCTTAGATGTTAAAGGCAGCGCTGTCTATGACGTCTTGGAAAGATTTATCCCTCTTAACTTAAAGGATGCGCCAGTTGGATTTGCCGCGCGCACTGCCGCCCATCATATTGGAGTCTATATTTTAAAAACTGCAAAAGATGAATTTATTCTTTTAACACCGAGAAGCTCATCAGGCTCTTTTTTAGAGGGTCTTGTTCATACCGTAGAAAATGTCATCAGTTAACATTCAAATATTAGAAATAACATTCAAGCTTAGCCTCGCAATTATTTAAGCTTTATCCTTTGGTGAGCGATCGGTACATGGATAAACACATCAGTAAGATAATAGGTATTACCGGAACGGAAGATATAATCGTAATCGCTAGAACGGCAGACAAACCATCGACAATAACAAGGCCTGCGGTCATCAAAGCGAGGGATATAAGCCAGACAAGACGCGTGATTAGTTGGGGTTCCTGATTATTTTGCAATTTCTTTGAACACACACTGGAGACGACATAAACTGCAGAGTCTATACTTGTTGCCGCAAACACGACGCCAAATACGGCAAACAATGTTAGAGCCAATTTGGGAAGGGGCAGTGTTGATATAATTTCAGCGACCATCACTGACATGCCTTCATCGGCAAGGATTTTTGACACGTCAAGCTTACCGCTCACTTCCAAGTCTAAGGCATAAGCGCCCGTCACGCTTAAATACAGCCAAGTTCCAAGTGAGCCCCAAACTAACACGCCAAGGACAAGCTGCCGGATAGTCCTCCCGCGCGAAATTCGCGCGATAAAGAGCCCAACAAAAGCCGAATATGAAATCCACCAAGCCCAGTAGAATATTGTCCAATCCTCTGGAAATGACGTCTTAGAAATAGGGTCGGTCCAGAAAGTCATAGATATAAAATTATCCAGCATAAGACCGAAGCTATTAACGCTAAGCTCAAGAATAAAAATAGTTGGACCAAAAATTAATAGAAAAAATATAACGATAACCGCCAATGCCAGATTGAAATCAGCCAATTTTTTAATGCCCTTTTTAAGGCCTTTCGACACACTCGCTCCGACCAAAATTGTCCACGCTATAAGGATTATAATTTTAGTGAGATTATCGTCTTGTACGCCCAATATTGCCGAGACTAATGCCGAGATGAAAGGAACAGCCAATCCTAGGGTTGTTACCGTACCCCCGACAATGCCAAGAACAATTAAAACATCAATAACAGTTTTATAAAAAGCCCTGCCCTTTTGCGGTAAGGCATCATCACAGGCATCACTCACTCGCATGGATTTAACATCTTTTGCAAAGAGCTGATAGGCTATGGCGACAGCCGGAACAGCATAGATCGCCCACGGTATTATACCCCAATGGAAGAGCGGGTACATATGAGCCCATTCGCGTGCCTGATCGGAAAAAGGCTCGATACTGAAAGGTGGCGTTTTCAGATAAAAAATAGGTTCTGCAAAACCCCATATCACGAGACCGCTACCAATCCCAGCGGTGAACATCATAGCAATCCAATGAAAATTGCTATATTCGGGCTTTTCAGCTTTTGCCCCTAATTTTATGTGCCCATAAGGTCCTAAGGCAAGCCATAGAGCAAAAACAAAGGCAAATGCGGCAACTGGCAAGTAGAGCCAATCTAACGAATGAATGATTCCCAGACGTAACTTATCAACCCAAGCCTCGGCCACGTCAGGAAAGACAATAAACGTGAGAGACGTGATGATAATTAGAAGAAAGGATACCCAGAAAATGGGATAATCCAAGCTAGGCTGAATAGTGCCTTTTTTTGAATTTTCTGTTATCATGCCTATGGTTTAACCAAATTCGAGACTTTATAAATACACAAAAAACATTTTTAATATTAGGCATCAGACATGTAAATATAAGTGCTCGAGTCGCTTATAGGCAATATTTAGTCTATAATAGATAATCACCAAATGTGATTTTTAGTAATTTTAAACTCCCCATTAGCAAATAGAGATTCAGATGCATTTTGGACTATCAGACGAACAAAAGATGATTGTTTCGACAGTCCGAAGCTTTGTCGAAAAAGAAATATATCCTCATGAAAAATTAGTAGAGGCCACGGGCTCTGTCTCCGAAGATATTGCTCAATCCATTAAACAAAAAACCATAGAGCTTGGATTTTATGCCTGTAACTTTCCCGAAGAGGTTGGCGGAGCAGGACTATCGCATCTGGACTTTACATTAGTTGAACGTGAATTAGGGCGCGGCAGTATGGCGCTTACACACTTTTTCGGTAGACCTCAGAATATTCTAATGGCCTGTAAAGATGATCAGATAGAGCGCTATCTAACACCTGCCGTAAAAGGGCTTAAAATGGATGCCCTCGCCATGACAGAACCTGATGCAGGCTCTGATGTTCGCGGTATGAAATGCAGCGCCGCACAAGACGGTACCGATTGGGTTATAAACGGAACGAAACATTTTATCTCAGGTTCCGAACATGCGGACTTCTTTATTGTGTTTGTCGCCACCGGCGTTGACGAAACCCCGCGCGGTCCCAAGAAACGTATCACAAGCTTTTTGGTGGACAGAGGAACGCCGGGTTTTGACGTGCGCCCTGGATATAATTCCGTCTCCCATAAGGGCTATAAAAATGAGACACTATATTTTGATAATTGCCGCCTACCTAAAGAACAAATTTTAGGCGAAATTGATGGCGGATTTGCCGTGATGAATGAATGGCTTTACGCCACGCGCCTGACGGTAGCCGCCTTTTGTGTGGGGCGCGCACGGCGCTGTTTTGATTATGGGCTAAATTATGCGTCCGAGCGCAAACAATTTGGCCAAACGATTGGACGCTTCCAAGGCGTCGGTTTTCAGCTCGCCGATATGATTACCGAAATAGATGCCGCCGATTGGTTGACGCTCTCAGCGGCGTGGCGTCTAGATGAAGGGCTCTCGGCAAATCGCGAAATTGCCAGCGCCAAGCTTTACGCCTCTGAAATGCTGGCAAGGGTCACAGATCAAACTTTGCAAGTTTTCGGCGGAATGGGCTTGATGGATGAATTGCCTATTGAGCGGTTTTGGAGGGACGCTCGCGTTGAGCGAATTTGGGACGGAACTTCAGAAATACAGCGCCACATTATCGCTCGTGATATGCTACGGCCATTAGGCTCCTAAAAAATGTGGGATTTAAAACGCCTGCTGCAACCCAAGACAATTGCCGTTATTGGCGGCGGTGTTTGGTGCAAGTCAATTATCGAGCAGTGCCAAAAAATCGGCTTTTCTGGCGCGATTTGGCCCGTTCACCCACACAAAGATGAGATCGCAAACATCAAGGCCTATAAGTCCGTCAAGGATCTTCCCGCACCGCCTGATGCCGCCTTTATTGGCGTAAACCGCGAGGCGACCATTTCAATTGTAAAAGATTTAAGCGAGATTGGCGCAGGCGGGGCTGTCTGTTTTGCCAGCGGATTTTCAGAGTCAAAAGCAGAAGACATTACAGGCGAAAAACTACAGCAAGAGCTGATGACCGCCAGTGGGTCTATGCCCTTTTTAGGCCCGAACTGTTACGGCTTTATCAATTATCTTGATAAAGCTGCTCTGTGGCCAGATCAGCACGGCGGACGCCATGTTGAAAAGGGGGTTGCTATCCTGACCCAATCATCAAACATCGCCATTAATATGACAATGCAAACCCGCGGCCTGCCCATCGCCTATGTTTTAACGATGGGAAACCAAGCTAAAGTCAGCCTGGCCCGAGCGGCCCATGCTCTGCTCAATGATGAGCGCGTCACCGCCCTAGGCTGCCATATTGAAGGCTTTGGAAATATTACCGAATTTGAAGAGCTATCTCGCAAAGCCCATAAGCTTGGAAAACCAATCATCGCCTTGAAAGTCGGCAAATCCGATCAAGCCCAAAGCAATACAATTTCTCATACGGCCTCTTTGGCCGGAACAGATATCGGGGCGCAGGCAGTTCTTGAACGGTTAGGGATTGGAAGAGTTCATAGCATTCCCGAGTTTATCGAAACACTAAAATTGCTCCATCTTTTTGGTCCGCTCAAAACGGCCAATATAGCCTCATTAAGTTGTTCAGGCGGCGAAGCCAGTCTTATGGCGGATGCCGGACTGAAAGCAGGTACTTTATTTCCTGAGCTCAAGCCTACTCAAATCGATCTCTTACGTCAAAGCCTAGGGCCCCGCGTAGCACTTTCGAACCCGCTCGATTATCACACCTATATCTGGCATGATTTGCAAGCCTTGCAGGACACATTTTCATCTATGACAGGCCCCCATATTGACCTAACTTTTATTGTTCTTGATTTCCCTCGCGCTGACAAATGCGACCCTTCCGATTGGGAAAATGTTCTAAGCGCTATCGAGGTCGCTGCGAAATCAACGGAACGCCCCTTTGGTGTTTTAGCCTCCTTACCCGAAAATATGCCAGAAGCGATTGCAGACTGCCTTCTCAGGTCTGGCATCTTGCCTATGTGCGGATTTGATCAAGCTTTAAACGCGGTCAAAACAGCTGCCTATTTAGGAGCTCAGATGTCACGGAACGATGCGCCCGCACCTATTATTCACTCAACGAGACCTGAGCGCACCATGGTCATGAGTGAGCACAAAGCTAAAGTCGCCTTATCCGAATACGGCGTTACAATACCTGAAGGCACTAGCGTTAAAAGCACAGAAGAAGCTGGCGCTATGTCAGAAAAAATCGGTTTTCCGGTCGTCATTAAGGGAGAAAACATTGCCCATAAATCTGAACATGCAGCCGTTCACCTTAACCTGCAAAGCAAAAAAGCGGTCACCGAAGCAGCCGAAAAAATACCCTCTTCCAGCTATCTCATAGAAAAAATGGTCGATGATAATATCGTGGAGCTTCTCATTGGTATAACCCGTGATGAGGCTCACGGCCTACTACTCACGATAGCAGCGGGCGGTATTTACACGGAAATCCTTAAAGATAGTCAGACACTGATTTTGCCCGTCTCGCCAGAAGATATAGACAAGACACTCTCAAACCTAAAAATAGCGCCGATGCTTGAAGGCTACCGCTCAAAGCCTGCTATTAATCGTCAAGGTTTAATCGATACGGTTTTAGCCCTACAGTCCTATGTACAGGCCAAGGCAGATGACATAGAGGAATTAGAAATTAATCCGCTCATATGTGGACACAAAACGATTGTCGCAGCAGATGCCCTTATACGCATCGCGAAATAAATGATTGGAGAGGAACATGACCGGACCTATTGAAACCAGAAAAAAAAACCACATTTTGGAAGTCAAAATCAATCGCCCCAAAGCCAACGCCATTGACTTAGCTACAAGCCGTATTTTGGGTGATATATTTGCTGAGTTTCGTGATGATCCAGAGATGCGCGTCGCTATTGTAACGGCGCAAGGCGAAAAATTTTTCTGTCCGGGTTGGGACCTGAAAGCTGCCGCGGATGGCGATGAAGTCGAAGGTGATTATGGCATTGGCGGTTTTGGCGGTATGCAAGAATTACCGCGGCTCAACAAACCCATTATCTGTGCGGTGAACGGCATTTGTTGTGGCGGCGGATTAGAAATAGCCCTGTCCACAGATATTATTCTTGCGGCTGAGCACGCGACATTTGCGCTTCCGGAAATTCGGTCTGGTACCGTTGCAGATGCTGCCTCGATAAAACTGCCTAAACGTATCCCCTATCATATTGCGATGGAAATGCTGTTGACGGGTCGCTGGGTTGATGCCGAGGAAGCCCATCGCTGGGGATTTGTAAATGAGATTGTTGCAGCAGATAAGCTCATGGACAGAGCGTGGGAAATGGCTGAATTGATTGCAAGTGGTCCTCCCCTCGTCATGGCAGCAGTTAAAGAAGTTGTCCGTGATGCCGAGGACTCAAAATTTCAAGATGCCTTGAACCGGATTACGCAAAGACAATTACAGACAGTCGATACGCTTTACGGCAGTGAAGATATAATCGAAGGCTTTACGGCTTTTGCTGAAAAACGCGATCCGGTTTGGAAAGGGAAATAGTTTTATCTCCAGGCTTTAATCCATCGTCACGACAATATTACCGACATGCTGCTTATCGATAAATTTTTGCTGCGCAGTATGAAGCTCGGCAAGAGGAAACGTCGCGGCCAGTGCAGGCTTGATTTCGCCGTTTTCGATATATCTGATTAAATCTGGAAAAACATCAAGTGTGGTAATCGTATTACCCGTAAAACTTAAGTCTCTTAGGTAGAGCGTACGAAGATCTAAATCGACCATCGGGCCCGCTATGGCCCCAGAACATGTGTAACGCCCGCCCGGCGCTAAGCTATCAATGAAGGCAGGAAATAAGGGACCTCCAACAACGTCCGCCACAACGTCAACCTCTTCGCTACCAGTGACCGCTTTAATCGCCGCTTTAAGATTAGAGGGCGCTCGGGGCAGGAGATAATTAGGATTAAGTCGCCCAACTTTATCATGTTTAGCTTCGGATGCCATAGCTATCGTCACCGCGCCGCGGCGATTAGCTAATTGAATAAGCGCCCCTCCAACGCCGCCAGAAGCCCCAGGAATAAGCACAGTATCACCCTCTCCTACATGAGCGCGATTGAGCATATTTTCTGCGGTGGTGTAAGAGCAGGAAAAAGTAGCAAGTTCCGCCGAACTTAGAGGCGAATTAATCGGCAGCACTTCTCTATAATCTCGTACCGTATATTCTGCGAACCCTCCATCGGCTTCCGAACCATAATAACCTTTGACCTTAAGCCCATTGGGCTGACTCCAATCGCGCAGCCAGCCATCTACGAGAACCCGCTGGTTCATCAAAGAAGCCTGCGCATTTGCACCCACCGCTACAACGCGTCCCACAGCATCAGCACCCTGAATGCGCGGAAATGAAACTGGCGCACCGCCCCAAGTCGGATCATCGTCCCCGACTTTGCTGTAAGTTCCGCCTGTCGTCGCCTCGGTCACCGATTTTGAGTACCAGCCGGACCGTGTATTCACATCCGTATTATTAAGCCCGCACGCTTCGACTTTGATCAAGACTTCATTTTCATTTGGTTCAGGTGTTGGCCAATCCGTATGCCAAACCAGCTTGTCCATCTCGCCATGACCTTCAAGTACAAAAGCCGTCATCGTTTTAGGAATATTCGTCATCTGATTGCTCGCTTTGTCGGTCACACATTTGTATCATATATGGCTCTATCAACAGACCTTCTTGGCGGCTATAGAAAATCAGGTTATCGATCTAAAAAAGGTCGTGAATTTTGATGAATTACGTACAAACCAAAATATAGGATAAGGATTTCCAATGGACGAAGAACTCTTCAAAAAAGGTCTAGAAAAGCGCAAGAACGTTTTAGGCGCAGAATATGTTGAGAAAAATTTCGCTAATGCCGACGCGTTTTCAAGACCTTTTCAGGAGGCCATGACAGCTTGGTGCTGGGGCTTTGGTTGGTCCGACGATGTTATCGACAACAAAACCCGCTCTATGATGAATCTGACAATGATTGGCGCGCTTGGGAAAATGCATGAATGGGAACTTCATTGCAAAGGCGCCATAAAAAACGGCGTCACAAAAGAGGAACTTCGCGCAATCATTCACGTTATCGCTATTTATTGCGGTGTGCCTCAATCTCTTGAATGCTTTCGCGCCGCACGCCGCGCCATGGAAGCTATGGGCATAGAATAAAGAACATCACTAGATAATTGCACTTTCTGAATACTTTTCGTTTCGCGCTATTCGCTCATAGTTCAAAGGAGAAAGGTCCAATGATCTATACTCTCCATAATTTATAAGCTCCGCTATACCTCGGCCCACTGCAGGCGACTGCTGAAATCCATGTCCTGAAAACCCATTAGCGAAGTAGAAATTTTTTACTATGGTGTGAGGCCCTAAAATCGCGTTTTGATCAAATGTATTAAAGGCATAGTGCCCGGCCCAGCTATTGATCAGTTTAACCGTTGCAAATTGAGGAATGCGATGAGCAAGAACTGGCCAAACTTTTCGTTCCCATAGAGAATGGTCTTGCACGAAATCATCAAAAGCGACAGCTGGATCATCATCAGGCGCGCAACCGGCCATGTAATAAGTACCATCCGTCCGCATATGGATACCAGACGGATCTATCGTCAGAGGCAGATCTCGATCTAAGGGCTGGGCCGCATCAAAAATAAAAGTGTAACGTTTACGTGGCTCTACAGGCAGAATTAAATCTGCCATTGCGGCAATATTTGCCGCCCGAGGGCCGGAGCAATTAATAACCTTTCCGCAGGAGATATGTGATCCATCAGAGAGATGAACGGTATCAATCGCCGAACCTTTATCGTTGAGCGTTATATCAACAACTTCATTATGAACATATTCCACGCCTCTTTCTCTTGCTAGCCGCTTCCACCAATCAAACAATGTATTTCCGTCGAAGTACCCTTCATTGACAAGATTATGATTTCCGGCGATAATATCATCCACATTATAAAAGGGGTAATCGGCCTTAATGTCCGACGCGCTCATATGCCGTGTTCCGGCTCCATTTTCTTGCTGAAGTTTTTGACTTTCCATGAGCAATTCGGCGAAACTTCTTTCATCGGCCAAATACATATAACCATAACTCTGGATAGGTATATCCGGCACGCGCTCATCGCCCCCCATATAGTCCCTCAAATTAGAAACAAAATCCGCTGCGAATTGAGATATCTTGATATTCAAAAAACTAGAAAATTGCTGCCGCATACAGCTATTGGTATGAGCGGTTGACGTGAACTCATAGGTGGGGTCGCGCTCTACAACGAGTATTTTTCCATCAAAATCTGTGTGATTTGATAGGAACCAAGCCACCGATGAGCCGATCATAGCCCCGCCTATTATGATAACATCATAGCCGGAATGTTTGGGTGTTTTAGGGTCCATAGAAAACTAGGCTCTCATCTTGCCGCCATTGGCATCATAGAGTGGATTTAAATTGATTTTAGCTGACCGCATTTCACCATTAATTTCAACCTGAAATGTCTCACCGTCCTTAGCCAAGTCTATGGGCACATAGCCTTGCGCCATACTCTTCTTAACATAGTGCGCGTACCCGCCCGAGGAAATATACCCCACAGCTTCGCCGTCTTTCAGAATAGCTTCATCCCCAACGACGTCCTGATCTTCAGCATCAATAACAAGAGAGATGAGTTTTTGCTTTGGCCCCGCTTTCTTTTCAGCGAGCGCAGCATCTTTACCGATAAAATCGGATTTCCAAGAGATGAAATATTCAAGCCCGCTTTCAGCTGCGGTAAAATCTGGCCGGAAGTCCAGCCCCCAAACACCCCAATTTTTTTCAAGTCTGAGCGACATGAGCGCTCGGTTGCCATACCATCTCAGCCCCAGGTCTTTTCCTGCTTTTTCAATGGCTTGCGCGAGTTTCTTTAGAAACTGCGGACGTACATAAATTTCATAGCCATGTTCGCCAGAGAAAGAAATGCGGTTCAGCACGGCCGGGACAGCCGCAACATGGGTCAATTTGCAATCCATGAAATTCATATCATTTAAATCACTGCGATAAATCTGTGAAAGCAGATCTCGCGAATTCGGCCCAGATAAAGCGATACCATGATAATCGTCAGATATATTTTTATACCTGACATCATATCCATCCAGATAAGTTTCAAACCAACGACGATGAGCTTCTTGCATCATGCCTGATCCGAAAAGCATAAAATGATCTTTGGCAAAACGCGCAATGGTTAGATCTCCATAAAGCTTGCCTTTAGGTGTCAGCATAGGGGTAAGCGCCATGCGCCCTATTTTTGGTATGCGGCCCGCCAGCACTGTGCGTAAAAAAGCTCTCGCGTCAGGTCCTTTAAATTCATGCTTACCAAAATTAGCAATTTCAATCGCGCCGACGGCCGTGCGCACAGCCTCGACCTCTTTGGCGACATAGTCATGAGCACGAGAACGGCCAAAAGTTGGCTCCTCATGTGCATCATCGGGATTACCCGCAAACCAGAGCGCATGCTCCAGACCAAAGCTCTGATCCATCACCGCACCTTTGGCAACCAAATCATCATATATAGCTGTTGTCTTTTGTTCACGCCCTTTTGGAAGGGTTTCGTTGGGAAACGTCATGACAAAACGGCGTTCATAATTTTCCGTAGATTTTATCGTGCCCCATTCTGGCGAGGCCCAACTCCCCCAAGAACAATCACCAAAACGCGCTATATCCATGGCCCAAACATCAATGGACGGCTCTCCATCCATCATCCACTCGGCCATGCAGAGACCAACGCCGCCAGCTTGGCAGAATCCCGCCATAACACCGACAGCCGCCCAGTAATTGCGAATGCCCGGAATAGGGCCAATCATAGGGTTGCCATCTGGACCAAAGGTAAAAGGTCCATTAATCCAGTTCTTGATCCCGGCTTCACCCAAAGTAGGAATGCGCTCAAACCCAATCTCCAATCGGTCCGCTATATTCGCTAATTTTGGCTCTAAAAGCTCATGGCCAAAATCCCAAGGCGTGCCGCCCACCATCCAAGGGGTTGCAACAGGTTCATAAGTACCCAGAAGCAAACCGTCCCCTTCCTGCCTGAAATAAATATTACCTTCATAATCAATCCCAGCAGGCAGGCGGTCATCCTGAGCTCGAGAGGCTATCTCGGGGATTGTATCGGTAATCAGATAATGGTGTTCCATAGGCTGCACAGGAATGTGAAGGCCTGACATATGACCAAGTTCTCGCGCCCATAGGCCCGCTGCATTGACGATCATATCTGCATGGACAGTACCTTTCTTTGTACCGACATCCCATGTTCCGTCTGGCCTTTGTGTGGTTTCAATAACAGGCGTATGCGTAAAATATTGCGCGCCATAATGCTTGGCTGATTTGGCATAGGCGTAAGTCACACCCGATGGGTCTACGTCTCCATCAAGCGGGTCCCAAAGGGCGGCAACATAATGTTTCGGGTCGATCAAAGGATGTCGCCTTGCGGCTTCTTCAACGGAGATAAATTCCTGATCCAATCCCATATAGCGGGCCTTAGAGCGCTCACGTTTTAGATAATCATACCAAACTTGATTAGACGCTAAATAAAACCCGCCGGTTTTATGAAGGCCAACACTATGACCTGATGTTTTCTCAATCTCATCATAAAGGTTGATCGTGTAACTTTGCAGACCGGAAATATTGGGATCGGACGAGATAGTATGTATCTGCCCTGCTGCATGCCAGCTAGAACCTGACGTTAGCTCATCACGTTCTAAAAGAATGACATCTTTCCAACCAAATTTGGCGAGATGAAACAAGATGGAGCAACCAACAACGCCCCCTCCAATCACGCAAACACGTGTGTGCTTAGGTAACGGCTTGGCCATTAATACCAACGCTCTTCAATATCCATTTTACGCTTGGCCATAAAATCCAGAAGCGCGCCGTCGATATCTGGATCAAGCTCAGGTTGGACATTTTGATAATCGTTCAATAATTGGTTCCAGCGTTCAAATGCGCGGCGCCGTGTGTCCTTGGCGCCGTCTTCCTCCCATTGTTCTAGGCTTTTACTGTCAGACATTAGGGCACCATAATAGGCGGTCTGATAATTTGACATCGTATGCGCGGAGCCAAGAAAGTGACCGCCCGGCTCGACATCATCATAGGCCGATTTCCCTAGGTTGTTATCATCCATAGGAAGACCTCGCATCATAACTTCATAGCCCCCTAGCCTGTCTGCATCAATGATGAGCTTCTCATAACCAGCGCACAAACCACCCTCTAACCATCCGGCGGCATGCACCACCAGATTGGCTCCGCCTAAAACAGTCGATAGCATAGAATCGGCACTTTCTGCGGCCGCCTGCGCATCAGCAATCTTGGATGCTGTGAGTGAGCCCCCACAGCGCAAAGGGACACCCAATCGCCGCGCCAATTGGCCAATGACCAGATTGGACATAACTGGCTCAGGGGTTCCAAATGTTGGAGCCCCGGATTTCAGACTCATGGAGGAGAGGAAGTTCCCTAGGACAAAAGGCGCACCCGGCTTTACAAGTTGGGAAAATGCCCCGCACATCATTGCTTCCGCAAAAGCTTGTGCAATAGATGCTGAGGTGGTCACTGGCCCCATTGCCCCGCCAAGAATAAACGGCGCGACGACGATGCCTTGATTAGCGCCGCAATAGACCTGAATGGCTTCAGTCACAACACGGTCTACCAGCAAGGGCGAGTTGGTATTTACATTGCCCATGATGACGCAATTTTCGTCCATAAAGTCTTTGCCAAATAGAAGACGGGCCATATCCACACTATCTTGCGCCCGAGACTTTTCCGTAATGGCGCCAAAAAATGGCTTATCCGAATATTTCATATGCGCGTAGCAAATATCGAGATGTCGATGTGTTACGGGAATATCGCAAGGCTCACAGGGCACATGGCCGCCATGGTGGAGACTAGGTAGCATATAGGTCAGTTTAACCAAATTTTGTAGGTCTTCGAGGGTGCCGTAACGCCGTCCGTTTTCCAGATCGCGGACAAAGGGCGGGCCATAAACAGTGCCGAAAACAACGTTATTTCCACCTATTTTCACTGACCGGTCTGGATTGCGGGAATGTTTGATAAACTCTGTCGGAGCCGTCTGGCAAAGCTCACGTATCATACCTTTGGGTGCTCTGACCCGCGTCCCCGTTACATCTGCGCTCGCTTTTTTCCAAATTTCGAGCGCAGCAGGATCATCGCGAAACTCCAATCCGACTTCTTGGATTATCCAGTCCGCCTGATCTTCCAGTCGCACAATATTTTCTTCATCTAGGAAAGCATAAAAAGGAATTTCGCGTTTGATATAAGCGGGCGCGGCTAAAGTTTTATCAGGACGAGCACTCCCCCGGGAGCTTCTTCGGCGTGAACGGCTTTTAGACAAAACAATCCCCTTTTCTTATAGAATGCCACAAAAATTTTAAACCGTCACGCCCCTACTATATATAATCCTATAAGTTTTTTTGAACCTGCTAATAAGGTCCGCTTATGGCGCGTCGTTCACCCGTTGCAACATACTAACATACTGAGTAAAATCGAAAGCTACTTGTCCTGCCAATCAGGATCTCTTTTATCGAGGAAAGCATTGATCCCTTCCTCCGCATCAAATGTCATCATATTGTCTACCATCACTTTTGACGTAAAGTCGTAAGCATCGGACAATGACATGGTTGTCTGCTCGTTAAAGGCCTGCTTGCCAATAGATATCGTCTTCATTGATTTAGAGGCAATGTGCTGCGCTATTTCCATGGTTTTGTTCCGCAGCTCCGAAAGCGGCACAGCATAGTTTATCAAGCCAATAGACGCCGCTTCATCCGCCGAAATCATCTTACCTGTCAGCAGCATCTCCATGGCGTGCTTTTTTGAGACTGTTCGCGATAAAGCAACCATCGGCGTCGAGCAGAACAAACCAATATGAACACCTGGCGTACTGAACCGCGCCGTATCAGCCGCTAAGGCTAGGTCACAGCTTGCAACAAGCTGACATCCCGCAGCCGTCGCTACGCCTTCAACTTCTGCAATCACCGGCTTATCGCAGCATACAATTGTTTGCATAAGCCTTGAGCATTTTTGCATAATTTTCGTAAAATAGTCCCGCCCCTTATCAACATCTGATCGGGCTTTTGTAAGCTCTTTTAAATCATGCCCTGCGGAAAAGGCACGTCCATTTGCGGCAAGTATAATGACCCGAATAGTATCATTTGCGCTGGCTCGACCTATCGCTGCATGCAATTGATCAAGCATTTCTTCAGACAAAGCATTTCTGCGCGCTGTGTCATTCAAGGTTAGGCGCAGAATACGCTTATCCTTGGTTTCTTTTAGCAGAATAGAATTCATTCACTCTCTACTAGTGACTTTACTTTTTCGCGTAGAATTTTTTTCTGAATTTTCCCTGTGGCAGTCTTAGGAAGTTCGCCAAATACTATTCGCTTGGGTCTTTTAAAACGCGCCATATTCTCTTTACAAAATTCTATAAGTTCTGCCTCACTAGCCTTAGATCCTGAGACTAATTCAACAAAGGCGCAAGGCACTTCGCCCCATTTGTCATCCGCCATTGCGACCACCGCAGCCACATCCACGGCTGGATGTTTGTAAAGCGTATTTTCCACTTCAACGGAGGAGATATTCTCGCCACCTGAGATAATAATATCCTTGGCCCGGTCTTTTAGCTGAATGTAGCCATCTGGATACACAACGCCCAAGTCACCCGATTGAAACCAACCGTTTTTAAATGCCTTTTCTGTCTCACCGACATCTTTCAGATAACCTTTCATCACCACATTGCCGCGCAAGACTATCTCGCCCATGGTCTCTCCGTCATGCGGTACGGGTTCGCCACTTTCACCAATGACCGCCGCCCCTTCCAGATTAGTAAAAATCACCCCTTGTCGAGCATTAAGTTCTGCCTGCTCCGAAATAGATTTGTCTTTCCAGGCCTCTTGCGGTGCCGCCTGCAATACATGGCCATATGTTTCGGTCAGGCCGTAAACATGCATAATTTCGTAATTCATATGAGCCATAGCCTCTAAAACACTAGCGGGAGGTGGCGCGCCAGCGGTCATAGCTTTCACAGTATGCTCAAATTTGGGCTTTAAGTCTTCTGGAGCGCCCGAAAGCATATTCATAATAATTGGAGCCCCTCCAAAATGAGTCATATTGTGCTTTTCAGCTTGCTCAAAAAACTTTTCTGGTGAGAAGGCGCGCAGGCAAATTATTTTGCCCGCCATTAGCGTCATGGTCCAAGCATGGCCCCAGCCATTACAATGAAACATGGGAACCGTATAAAGATAGCTCGGATGCATAGGCAGCGCCCAGCTAGCTACTGTTCCCATCGCCATAAGATAAGCCCCTCGGTGATGATAAACTACGCCTTTGGGTCGGCCCGTAGTCCCCGACGTATAATTAAGCGCCATCGCTTGCCATTCATCATCAATAGCTTTTGGAGCTTTCTTGGGGTCTTGCGCCGCGATAAAGTCGTCATATGTCAAAATTCCCTGAGGAACATCCGGCTTTACCGCAGCATGCGTATCGTCAACGATAATGACATCCGGCTGAGTGTTACTGGACTTCAAGGCTTCGGCCACCACGGGATAGAGTTCACGGTCTGTGATAAAGAGCTGACTTTCCCCGTGATCAATTATATAAGCAATCGTGTCAGCATCCAATCGCGTATTGATCGTGTTGAGTACGCAGCCAGCCATGGGTACGCCAAATTGGCATTCAAACATCTCAGACGTATTGAACAATAATACGGAAATGGTATCATTTCGTCCCAAGCCGCGCGCATTAAGAGCATTTGCCAATTGACGACAGCGACCTCGGGTTTGCGACCAACTATATGATTTGTCCTCATAAACAACCGCTGTCCGATCAGGAAATATCTCTGCCGTTCGGTCTAGAAAAGAACTAGGGGTTAGCGCTACATAATTCGCGCTGGTTTGCGGTAGTTTATCGTAAGCGTCCATAAAATTACCTCTCCTAATTCCTGATAGACTTGCCGTGATCTAAAAGACCTATAATACGTTCCTGCGTGGCTGGCGTCGCCGCAAGCCTAAGGAAGGCCTGGCGTTCAGCATCAAGCAAATCCTGCTCGCTCAATTCTGTACCAGGCTCTATATCTCCGCCTGTCAAAATACGAGCAAACTCTTTTGAAACAACAGCATCGTGAGGGAAGAGTTTCTTCTTGGCAACCATATCGTTGGCCCAATTGACCATTTTGTCAAACATGGGTTTACCCGACATTTTTAGCTTAGACCTATCAAATGAGACCTGCTCGGAGCCATCTTTAATAGCAGAGATTGCTTCAGATAATAATCGATCGCGATTATTGACATAGCGGTCATTAGATCGAAGCATGGCCATATCTCGGGCAAGAACGGGCGAGCTAGCTGTTTTGCCATAACCCAGCGCCATATAGGCTTCCCAGCAAGCGGCTTCCATGTCACATTTTTTAGCAGCTAGCCAGCGATAAAGCGTTTCCTTGCAGCCCCCACCCCCTGGAACAAGCCCGACACCGGACTCGACAAGCCCCATATTAGAATTGGCGTGGCAGATGACCTGCTTGGCGTGTAAAACCACTTCGAAACCCCCGCCAAAGGAAAGGCCAACGGGCGCCGCAATCACTGGGAAAGGTGCTCTAGCCATTTTCAGCCCCGTTTGCTGGAAATGGTCAAGGAACTTATCCAATGCATCCCAGTCTTGGGCTTCAAAATTGGCTCTAACTTCGCGCAAATCTGCCCCGCATGAAAAATGCTGCGCATCATTGTGAACGATGAGCCCATCCAGACCATGCTCCGTTACATAATCAAGTGCTTGATCTAAAATTGCCATAGAGTGCGATCCAAGCGCATTGGCTTTGGAATGGAATTCAACTATAGCTACGCCGTCAACGACATAGGCACTGGCGGAGTCATTTTCAAAAATAGTCGAGAGCGTTTTCTTGCGGTCATTAAAACGCATAGCCCCCTCGGGACGCATAATTGGCGCGGTGCCGCCGCCATATATAAGAGAGGCTAAATCTGTATCTGTATGGTAAAAGCTTGTCCCAGCAGCCTGACGCAAAAACTCCGGCACTTCGCGCTGTTCTTTTTCCAAGCGATTAATCAAATAATCAACACCAATATCATCCATGAGCTCAAACGGGCCCTTAATCCAGTTATAACCCATTTTCATCGCATCATCGACAGCCACAGGGGTGTCGCCAACTTCGGGGATGAGCCGCGCGGCATATACAAGAACCTTAGACATGACATGCCACGCATAATCGCCGTAGGCACTATCATCTTCCAATATATTAATAATGCCGTCTTTCTCGGCTTTGGCAGCCGCTGCGTGAGAGAAAGCGGTAACGGGTTCATAGTCGCCCGTTTTAAGGTTTATAACCTGTTTTTCGCCGTCATGAACTCGATAAAACCCCTGCCCTGTCTTGCGCCCCCTTTGGCCATTGGCAATCATGTCCGCCATTAATGGCAGCTTAGTTCCGAAGGTATGAAAGTCATCGCCAGAGGGAAGAATGCTTACAAGACTGGCCGCGACATCGGACATGAGGTCAATTCCAATCAGATCATAAAGTCCAAACACACCCGTTTTAGGAATACCCATGGGGCGACCAAATACACCGTCAGATTCAGTAGGCGACAGCCCCATATCATTAGCGACATGCAGCGCTGTTTGAATAGCGTAACAGCCGACGCGGTTACCCAGAAAGCCTGGCGTGTCTTTACAGATGACGACGCCCTTGCCGAGTTTCTCATCACAAAAACTATGGAGCTCATCCATTATAGCGGGATCGGTATCTTCTCCAGACACAAGCTCCAATAACGGCATCATGCGTACTGGATTAAAAAAATGCGTTATCGCAAAACGCTTTCGAAAATCGAGAGGCATATCTTCAACGAGTAAGCGAATTGGGATAGTCGAGGTATTGGAGCTAATGATTGCCTTATTGTGACAAACATCATCGAGCTTTTTGTATAGATCCTTCTTTAGATCTAATCTTTCCAAAATAGCCTCAGCAATCCAATCACATTCCGCGAGCTTATCGAAATCATCACGAATATTGCCGACAGAGATTAACTCTCCAGCGGCCGGACTTAAGACTCCGGGATTGGACGGATTTGTAATCCGGTCTTTTCCGCGTTGCGCCAGCGCATTCACATCTTCACCCTTACTGGGCAGATCCAATAATAAAACTTCAATACCTGCATTGGCAACCTGGCCAGCAATACCGGCTCCCATTGTACCTGCGCCAACAACAGCTGCTTTTTGTATCGGCATATTATTTCTCTTTAATTGGTTAGTTGTTTTTAAATAGAGGTAATGAAATCGCGGAGCGCTTCCAACGTTTTCTTTGGTGCTTCAATCGGCAACATATGCCCATAACCTTTGATGATGGTCGGTTTTACATCCATGGCTTGAGCTAATTTTAGTCCAGCTTTCAGAGGCGTCATCTTGTCTTTATCGGCAAGGATACAGCAGCAAGGAATATTTTTCAGCGAGGCCACTGCGCCATCACCCGAGGTGTAATCAGCGCAGGCTTGGAGATCCACGGCCAATGGATTGCGGCTCATAATAGCACGGCCAATAGCAATAGGCTGCATGCCGGGTACAGCGCTTTGGCCGACATGGGCACCGGGACCAAATCCCCAATTGACCATCATATGAGCGGCTTTTGGGGCACTTTCTTTCGCCGTATCAATAAGAGCCTCATTCACGGGTATGGCCGCCGCTGTCCCAATAGCACTCAGGGACAAGACGCGTTTTGGGTTATTTTTTGCAAATTCAAGAGTTGTCAAAAAACCTTGAGAATGACCAACCAGATGCGCAGCTTTCACATTGGCGGCATCCAAATAATCCGCGAGCCAAATGGCGCTGTCTTCAATAGAAACGCAGGCCTCTCCCCCTGACAAACTATGCCCGGGTAAGTCAGGCGCAAGCACTGAGTAACCGTGATATGCAAACCAACGCGTTTGCAAGGCAAACCCTCTATGATCCAGACCACTGCCGTGAATAAAAACGACGGTCGGTAAAGATGGATCGAAAGTTTTACCTCCAGTCGCAGCAAAGACTTCGTGATTTTTAACAGCCAATCTCATTTCTTTACTCGTGATGAAGCCTTCAGACCTTTTGCAAAATCAGCTTGAATATCTTTGATATCCTCTAGTCCAACCGATACGCGGATGAGGTCTTCGGAAATACCTGAAGCCTCAAGCGCCGCCTTATTGAGCCGGGAATGCGTCGTAGAGCCGGGATGTAGAACAAGTGTGCGGCTATCGCCAACATTGGCAAGGTGACTAGAGAGTTCGACGGAATTAATAAAGGCGGCGCCACCTTCCCGGCCTCCGGTAACACCGAAACACAGCATGGCACCTGCCCCTTGAGGGAATAAACGCGCTGCCACATCGGAGCTTGGATTGCTGTCCAGTTCCGGATGTTTCACCCATGTCACCGCGTCTTGCGTTAAGAGCCAATCACGCAGAGCAATTGTATTCTCTACATGTTTCTGCATACGCAAAGACATAGTTTCAACGCCTTGTAAAATCAGGAAGGCATTTTGCGGAGCCAGAGCCGGACCAAAATCCCTCATGGCTTCGGAGCGGACTTTCATGACAAAACAATTCGGGCCAAATTCTTCCCAGAACCGCATGCCATGATAAGGCGCAAAAGGCTCTGTCATCTCTGGAAAACGTCCATTCCCCCAATTAAAGTTACCACCATCGATAATGGCACCCCCAATGGCTGCTCCGTGTCCGCCTATCCATTTAGTCGCCGAGTGCACTACAATATTGGCGCCATGTTCAATAGGCCTGCAAAGAGCGGGCGTACTAAAGGTCGCATCCACGACCACGGGCACTCCCATCTCATTCGCAATTTTTGCAATTTGCGGCAGGTCAGAAACTTCCATACCTGGATTAGAAATACTTTCGCAGAAGACAAGCTTCGTATTGGGCTTAATCGCCTTTTTTAACGCGCTCGCATCATTGATCGGGATAAAGTCAGTATTGATATTAAAACGCGGCAACGTGTGCCTTAAGAGCGTCGCAGTAGAGCCATAAATTTGCTCAGATGAAACAATATGATCGCCTGCAGAACAAAGCGTCGAAAAGGTTGAATAAAGAGCCGACATACCAGAAGCCGTACAGATTGCGCCGGTACCACTTTCTAATGCCGCGAGGCGCTGCTCAAGCACCGCCACGGTTGGATTAGAAATACGCGAGTAGATATGCCCGCCTCGTTCCACATTAAATAGGGATTGAGCATCAGATACGTCTTCAAACGCAAAGGACGTGGTTTGATAAATCGGAACGGCTCTCGAGCCATAACTCGGTTCTGGCGAATAGCCCGTGTGCAAAGCGATCGTCGAGGGTTTGTAAAAGGATGATTTACTCATAAAAAAGCCTCTATTTTTCAAAATCGGTGATGCCTGATAGTGTCTTGCTGAGCAAACAAAAAAATTCAGATTATCTAGCGTTTACGGCTAGCTCGCGTGCCTCCGTCTGGATAGCCTTCATATTGCGGAAGCCCGTCAGTAATTTCGTAATGAGCTGGTTTTTCCTCTACATAAATATGACCTTTGACCTCAAGCTCACTGGTATCATCAAGACATCCTGTCAACACACTCATAGTCGGCTTGTCATGCATGCTCCAGAACATATAAGCACCACATTTTGGGCACTGGCCTGACTGAGAGCGATCCGAAATCGGCAGCCATTTGACATCGCCTGTGATTTCAAGGTTTTCTCGCAGTACACCTGCCGCAGAAATATAGAAACCTGTCAGTTTTTGACACTGTTTACAATGGCAATACCAAATATCTGAAAGCCCCGTCGCCTTGTAAGACACGGACCCACACAAACAGGAGCCTGTATAGGTTTTAGGCACGGTGGGTGGCTCTTTTTTGCGAAGGTCTTTTATCTTTGGCAATATATTCAATGGCATCAGCCATCAAACCATAACCAACTCGACGCTCCTCATATTCTAAACCCAAAAACTCCGCCGCCTCTTGCGCTTTGGTTGACAGATTTTGAGACGGATCCTGAACAAGATATATGAGCCGTTTATAGTTCTCGAAATACATATCTTTGAGATTGGGGTATTTCTCAATGCCAAAGCCTTTAACAATGAGCGTTTGAAAATGACGTACGAGATAATCGGTTAGAAAAAAACTCCCTAACTCTTCCTCCATCATGGCATCAAATTCCGAAATCCCTGCAAAAAAAGCGTAGCAATGGGCGCCAGGCAATCGACGAGCGTTTGGATAATCAGCCAGAAAACGATCAAGTCCCCCGCCTGTACCACAGTCTCCATAACCAATTAGAATTTCATCATAGTTTCCGTAAGTGTCGCCTAGCTCCTTTTCGAGCCCCGGGACAATTTTGTCTGGAAAATTATGATAACTAGCTGGCAAACATTGCAGATCAAATTCCGCACCTATTTGATCTTTTAAAAATAATATCTCTTTAGCTAATGCCCCGCATGCCAAAACCAGTGTTTTATGTCGTGAGAGAACCAAGAAATACTACCGATTTTTTCCCATAATTGCCTTTGCAAGCTCCGAACTCATGGCGGCATCGCGGCCATATGTGTGAGCGT